>CAYNQH010000228.1:0-2565 GCA_964399255.1 uncultured Methanosarcinales archaeon
GAAACGGTCGAATATACATGCTGGAGGAGTAGGTGAATCATGCATATTGGATGCTTATACAAAGAAGATAGCTGTAGATGCTGCAAAGGCAGCAGGTCTTGAGATATGTGCAGTAGACCTTATGGAGACTGTAAAAGGCCCTGTAGTCATCGAGATAAACTTCAGCCCAGGGCTTCAGGGTATAACAGAGACCACGAAGGTAAATGTTGCAGACATAATCGCGAAGTTCTTATATGAGAGATCTAAACAGAGGGTTGCCGAGAACAAGGTCGGCGCTTCGCAGGTATTCAAGGAGCTGGGTATACCCGAGACAAATTCAAATAATGTAAAAGAGATAGTTACAAATCTTGAGTATCGGGCGAATAGGATATTGCTTCCTGAAGTGATATCTGAGATCACAAAGCTTGGGGACAAGAAAGAAGTTGTCATAAGGGCCAAAGAAGGACAGATATTCATCAAGGAGAGCAAGCTTGAGGATTGACCTCAAGAAGAGGCATTTAATCTATATATCTGTGATCCTGAGTCTTAAGCCATGATCCTGATTGTCTTGTCGTTCTTTGCAGTGTCTTCTTTTGCACCTACAAATCCTATGATCGATCTTGCTATGTTCTTTATGCTGTTGACCATATTCTTGTATTCGTTGCATATCTTGTATACTTCTAGGGTGGGATTCTTCTCTATAAACCTGTAGAAGTTCTCTATCCTTAGGCTTCCAGTGATCTCTACATTATATGCTAGGCTGAGCTTTCTTGTGTGATATGCCTTCATGACCTCGAGGTAATCCTCGTTGAGCTGCTTGTACATAGATTCAAGGCTGGTCTTTATCCTCTCTTCTATCTCAGAATTCTTGAATACTCTTGCGATCCTCTTTGTCTGGTCTGCAATCTTCTCAAGGTTTCTTGTTATGATCCAGATATGGACTATCTCTGTGCTGTTGAAGTTGAGGTTCCTTGCTATCTTTGCATTCTCCAAGGCAGCTCTTAAAACCCTTAGAGAAAGGAATACCAGCCTATTGACATCCCTGTCCCTATGGAATATGCTGGTGTAATAGTCCTTATGCACAGATTTTATGGAGTCATATATCATAGACCTGATGATATTGTCTATTCTCCTTATCAATACCTCTACAGAGATCTCTTTTATGTTAAGCAGGTCTTTAGCCACTATCTTTGTAGAGCTCTGCTGGATTATCTCAAGCCCTGTAAGGTCTCTGACTATGCTCTTGACCTTTGGGGCTTTTGATTTCAGCTGCTTCCCGCTTATCTCTATTATGTCATAAGTATTGAGGTAAGCAGAAGTTATCTCTGTCTGGATAAGCCTCATATCCTTCTTGTCTATACTGACATGCATGACCTTCTGCGTTTCTTCTTTTTCCTTGTCCCCTGCAGATATTGTTATGGTGTCTTTTTTCTCATCTATATAGACCTTGTCACCTTTATTTAGATTGTTTTCATTGACCCAGGTCTTAGGTACTGAGATTACATAAGAAGAGTTGCCGAAAGAGATAAGTTTCCTTTCTTCCAAATTCCCACCCCCGGATAAATTCCGAAATGATATATGTTTATTTTATTGTATATATAGTATATGGGTAAAGTATATATTTATAAATGTTCCTATTATTATTAGGATTTTTTGATAAACCTTTATTATAAGGTTTATAAGGGGTGTTAGACATGAAAAAAAGATTTTCAGTAAAAAGAAGGAAGGCAGATTCTCCAACGAAAGATTATAAATCTTTGATCATTGAAGAGGATAATATAACTCCTTTAGAAGCCTCTTTCTTGGGTGTAGGTGGAGAAGAGGAATAAGCGGATAGGCAAGTTCCGGTTTCATATTCTTTTATTTAGCCCGGGTCAGACCACCGCAATCAAAGGATTGCGGGGTTTGGCCGCTATAATCAGGATTACAGGTTATTAGCTCTTTTTAGGGTTTTTTAGGTAATAAAACAAGTTAAAACAAGTTTATCCAGGAAATGCTGTCTAGGATGGCTGTATAGCTGAAATAATCCTGAAAACCCAAAACCTTTATAAACCACCTCTTTTTCCTGCTAATCAAGATGGCAAGAATCAGGAAAGGATGTGCTTATACCAAGGTTGAGAGGCCTTATACCAGGAAATCTAAGTATAGGAATAAGTCTTTTGTAAGGGCTAATCCTGCAAGCAAGATTGTAAGGTATGACATGGGCAATCTTACTAGGAAGTTTAAATACACCCTTCTCCTAAAGTCTCTGGAAGACATCCAGATAAGGCATAATTCTCTTGAATCTGCAAGACAGACTAGCAATAAGCTGCTTGAGAAGAAAGTAGGCAAGACTGAATATATGATGAAGATAAGGGTATACCCTCATCATATTTTAAGAGAGAATCCTTTGGCTTCTGGAGCAGGAGCAGACAGGATGAGTACTGGTATGAAGATGTCATTCGGCAAGCCTATTGGAGTAGCTGCAAGACTTAAGAAAGGCCAGGTAATATTCCAGGTAGGGGTAGATACTGATGATCATATGGCAACAGCCAAGCTTGCGCTTCGAAGGGCAGGATATAAGATGCCATGCAAGTGTTCTATCCA
>CAYNQH010000229.1:0-2544 GCA_964399255.1 uncultured Methanosarcinales archaeon
TTCCGCCCCTCTTCCTGCAGCTGTCGTGAGGTATAGGAGTAACATCCTCTATGATACCTATCCTGAGCCCCATCCTGGATAGTGCTCTTACAGCTGCCTGGGCGCCAGGACCTGGATTATTAGGACCGTTATGGCCTCCGGGTGCTCTTATCCTCACATGGATAGCATTTATCCCTCTCTCTTGTGCAACTTCAGCAGCTTTCTTTGCAGCGATCATAGCTGCAGTAGGAGAGCTTTCCATCCTGTGGGCTTTCACTACCTGGCCTCCAGAGGTTCTTGCGATGCTCTCGCTGCCTGAAATGTCTGTTATATGGATTACAGTATTATTATAGGAAGAGAATATGTGCGCGATTCCCCATCTCATCTGCTGTGGTCTTACCATTTTTATGCCTCAGGTTTTCCTCCCTTTGCCTGCTCCTTTTTCTTCTTTGGCTTATCTTCTTTCTTCCCCTTTGCATCATCCTTCTTTGCCTTAGGCTCTTCTTCTTTCTTCTTAGCCTTAGCCTTGTCTTTGCTCTTCGCTTCTTCCTCTACATCTTCCGGAGTCTGCTTGACAAACCTCTCAGGATGCTCAGGGTCAGCAAGGGATGAAAGTTCATTGAATATTATCTTATTCTCCTCTTCTGCTGATACAAGATATGAAGGGATAGTGATGCTCTTATTGCCTACAGTAACATGGCCGTGCGTTATGAACTGCCTTGCCTGCTTTACAGACCTTGCAAGACCTTTCCTTACAAGCTGTGTCTGAAGCCTCCTCTCCAGGATGTCCCTAACTGTTAAGTTAAGCACATCACCAAGCTCTGAATCTGGCTTAAGAAGGTTCAGGCTTACAAGCTTCTTCAGGATCTGCTCCTTCTCTTTCTCAGCCTGCTTTGAAGTCTCTTTGACTAACCTTTTAGCGTGATATTGATATTTATCGAGGAAAGATGACATCTTCCATATCTCTTTCTTGTTCCTAGTACCGAACTCTTTAGCTAGGACCTTCTCATCATCTATCCTTTCCTTCTGCCAAGGATGTGATGGTCCTGTAAATTTCTTCCTGTGTTTTTTTGGATCTCCCATTTTTATGCTCTTATTTTTATGATATCAAGATTATTTTACAAGATCTATTTTATTTCTTTCCTGCTGCTGCCTTCTTCCTCTTCACGCCCATAGCATTACCCTTGTTCTTCCTGAAGTTAGAGCCTGTTCTCTGGCCGCGTACAGGAAGGCCCCACTGGTGCCTTAGGCCTCTGTTGGATTTTATCTTCTTGAGCCTCTTAAGGTCGTTCTCAAGAGTGAACTTTACGTCCGGACCGAGGATATGCTTGTCTATCCCTTCTTCATAATCATTCCTTCTGTTAAGCATCCATATAGGCGCTCCGAATTTCTGAGGGTTATGGAGGACCTCGCTAAGCTTTTCAGACTCTTTGTCTGTAAGGGTTCCTGTCTTCTTGCTCTTAGGGATGCCTGTAAATGAAAGAATCATATTAGCAAACATGAAGCTTACTCCCTTTATCTTCCTTAAAGCGGACAAAATAGGCTTATTTCCGTCTAAATCGACGTTTGCTACCCTTACAATGTGTCTGAAGTCTTTTTGATCTTCTGGCATCCAAAATACCTCCTAAAAAGCCTATAGAGAACTAAATCTTATGATTTAGCCCTATATAACGCCCATAAAACTCTTGGACTCGAGCTTTTGATAAAGTTTGAGAATTATCTCTTATTTATAAAGTTATATGTTTTCGTGCATATCCTTTATACCAGAAATAAGATATGATAAGATCATGATAAACAGATCATGGTAAATGTATTGGGGAGATTTAGTAAGAAGAGACCCTGTATGTGCCGAAATAGGTAAGCTATATATACCCCCTCATGATTCTCACCCCTTGCAGAAATGCAGAGATGCAGATCCTTATGGAAGCATACAACAGATCAGACAAACAAAACCTACAGATGTGTGACGGCTGTTCTTTATGCTGCAATTCTATCATCATCACGATACCTACACCAAAGACAACCCAGGATCTTGACCTGTTAAGATGGTATCTGATGCATAATAATGTAGTGGTGTTCATCTACCATGATGGTTCATGGAGATGCGAAGTGCCGACAAGCTGCAACTATCTCAAGAAAGAAGACAAACGCCGTTGCGGGATATACCAAGATAGAGGCACTATCTGCCGGGCTTATGGCCAGGAAGGCTGCGAAAGGGAACACACAGAAGAGACAGTCTACAGCTCTTACAGGGCAGCTTTCAAATCAGACAAAGAGTTTGTCAAATATATCAAGAGATCTCCTGAATTCCAGCATATAGGTTTTAAGGATGGAGAATTCTTCGACAAGGCTTCAGGAAAGAAACCAGTCTACGAGTTCTCTTGAGTTCTATAAGTAATTTCAGCAAATCGACCCTTATTATCTCTAATCTCTAGGCTATATAATATAAAGAATTAAAAAAATGGGGAGGTACCCGGGACTTTCAACCAAGGATCATATGATATGATCATTGACATTTGAACCCGGACCAAAGGATCCACAGTCCTCTATGCTGACCAGGTTACA
>CAYNQH010000230.1:0-2038 GCA_964399255.1 uncultured Methanosarcinales archaeon
ATCTTGACATGATCATGGCCTGTCATAGACCTTATCTTCTTGAGGGCTTCTTCTTTCATAATATCGATTATCCTTGATCCTTATTTAAATGTTGCTGGACTTTTGAGCTGCAGGTATTGTCCAGGGGAATATCATGCCAGCATACAGCCTTGTCTGGCCAGAACTTTTGAGGCTCTCACGCAAGCTCGTATGTATCATCCAGTAGGTCCGGCTTCTTTACAGAAGAAAGGTCTCCTTTGCTGCCTTTTTTAGCCCATTTGAGATGCCATAGGTATAACAGGCCTACTGACATCTGCTCAAGATATATCCCTAAGGTCCATGCAAACCCTTCATATATTATGACTCCTGTCCAGAATATAGGGCTGAAGTTTGCACCTGCATCATCAAGCTTGAATATTATCACCAGAGGTATGAACATGAACATCGCGGCTATGGTAGTCAGGGTGTATGTTGTGAGGAAATGCAAAGGGTGTTTCCTCACTATAGTGAAAGATCTTCCCAATGCTGAGAAAGGCCCTTTATCTTCCCAGGCAATAGCTGGAAGCGAGAGGAATACCACCATCCTTATGAATCTCTCTATCATGTCCAGGCCTAGCTTCAGGAATGAGAAAGGGCCGGAATCAGCTCCGCCTAATGTCCTTGCTGCGTCCCTTACTGAAGGTTCAGGCCTATTATTCCTGTTCTTCTTCTTGCTGGTCAAGACCTTTATGATAAGTATGATGAACCATAATATCGCCCAGATGAGCGCAACAGGGATCACCTTTATGAGATCGATGATAAAAGCTTCTTTCATCGCTTTTGACAGCGAAAGTTTCTTCCCTGATTCTATCTGCTGCATCAGCTCAAGCATTATTATGTTCGCGATGCATATGACTGAGGTTATCAGGAAGATGAACAAGAAAACTGTCAGGAGGGCAAGACCAATACCTTCAGGAAACTGAAGGTAGTACCTCATGTAGAGTATTATGCATGTGACAAGAGCCCATGCAAGGAATATGGGGAATAAGAAGACAGGCTTCTTGAAGAGAAGATTTATGGAACTCTTGAATAGCTGCCATCCTTCTCCTATGCTGCTGAAAACACCCATACACTTGACATTTTTTAGCGTATATTTAAATAGTTTACCATTGATAACTCTTCATAAGATACTTAGTGGAAGCTGATC
Organism: uncultured Methanosarcinales archaeon; assembly: GCA_964399255.1. GTDB lineage: Archaea > Nanobdellota > Nanobdellia > Woesearchaeales > CAYNQH01 > CAYNQH01. The sequence continues at coordinate 1,166 of CAYNQH010000230.1, forward strand.
CATCAGGAGAAAGCAAGCAAAACATCAAAAATTTAAAATAATAGGCGGTCAATAGAGATTATATGGAGAAGAAAGGGATGATCGAAAACTATGAATTCGGGCTCATCACAATAAGCGGTAAGAGCTATAGCCATGATATCCTGCTCTATAAAGAAGAGGTCATAAAATGGTTGAGGAAGGAGAGCCATAATGTCTCCATAGAGGATGTGGAGGATGCTGTTTCTATGGATCCCAATATGATATTGATAGGCACAGGAGAATCTGGTGTTATGATCGTTCCTGAAAAGACCAGAGAATATATAAAGTCAAAGGGGATAAACCTGATGATCATGAGGACAAAATCTGCCTGCATAGCGTTTGAAGAGCTTGTAAGCGCGGCTAAAAAAAAGGAGGGGGTGCTTCTGCTTGCGCACCTTACCTGCTGATATGGGATTAGATGATGCTGGGAAGGGGAGTGTAGTCAGGGATAATATAGATGATGATAAGATGAAATCTGGCATGGATTATGATAAGATAGCCAAGGGCTATGATGAGCTGCATGGGAAAGAGCAGCAGAAAAAGCTGTCTATAATCAAAGAGAACATAAAGATAAGGTCTAACATGAAGCTTCTTGACGTCGGCTGCGGCACAGGTCTGTCCACAGAAGGGATAAACTGCCTTAGCATAGGGATAGACCCTTCTTTTGAGATGCTTGGCCGTGGCAAGGGCCTTAGGGTCCAGGGTCTGGGAGAGGCGCTTCCTTTCAAGGATAAGACCTTTGATATTGTTTTCTGCATAACTGCGCTGCACAACTTCAATGATGTCGCTCTGGGATTAAGGGAGATGAAGAGGGTGGGAAAAGGGAGCTTCATCCTGACTGTCCTTAAGAGGTCA
>CAYNQH010000230.1:2048-2521 GCA_964399255.1 uncultured Methanosarcinales archaeon
AGGTTCATCTCACACCTTATAGGGCTGATGTTTGATGTCAAGCAGAGGATAGAGGAAGAGAAGGATATAATCTTCATAATATGATAGGGATGCTATGATAATTATAAGGCAATAGCTTCCGGGACATTTAAGGGATCATAAGGCTAGTGGCCTGGTAACCTCTTATCCTGGCATCATAATAAAAAAGTATAAATAAGAGGGCTGTTAGGAAGTAATAATCCTGATCAAGAGGTGCAATTGCATGAAAAAGAGGAATTTTAGACCTAAAAAAGATATCTTGAGCATGAGCAGCATAAAGGCTCCCAAAGCAGAGTTCTTCAGGCAGTTCTTCAAGAGCCTAAATCCCGGAGCGTATGGTGAGCTTGCAGAGACTCTTTCAAAGATCACCATAAAATATTTCTTCCAGCTCCTTCTTCTCAGCCTTATCATAAGTTTTGTCGTGGCTGTGCCTAAGCTGGTCCATACTCCTGATG
>CAYNQH010000231.1:0-2494 GCA_964399255.1 uncultured Methanosarcinales archaeon
AAAAGAAGAGGCGGTTGGTAGCCTCCTCTTTATGATTCATTCTCCCTTAATCTTACTATCTCTCTTCATCTTTATCTTCCTGGTCAGGTCTTTGATTCAAAACTTGTTGACAGCATCTATATAAGCTAGGGCTGCTGATTCATTTGTATCGACTGCAATACCTCTGCCATACTTGCTGGCCCCATTCCTTCCTAGGCATACTGTGGTAACTGCCTGAGCCTGCCTGTCTTCTGTCAGGCTGTCTACCTTGTAGTCAAGCAGCTTAAACTTCTTCTTTGTAGCCTTGTCTATAGCATTGAATATTGCGCTAACAGGTCCATTGCCTCTTGCTGTCCCTTTAATCTCCTTGCCTGTGCTCTTGTGGTATATCTTTACAGAGGCGCTTGGGTCTACGAAGCTTCCTGACTGCTGGAAGAACTCAAGCAGATGGTATGCTTTCCCATTAGTCCCTGCTACCTCATCAGCAATGATCTCAAGGTCTTCTACAAATACCTCTTTCTTCTTCGCAGCCAGCCTCTTGAATATCTCAAAAGCATCTTCCATCTTCTCTTCAGGGATAGCTACGCCTAATTTGCTGACCTTGTCTTCAAAACCTTTCCGGCCTGAGTGCTTCGTAAGCACTATCCCGCTGATAGCATCTTTAGGCGCTCCGATCATCTCAGGGCTGAAGATCTCGTAGGTCCTCTTGTCCTTAAGCACGCCGTCCTGATGTATGCCTGAGCCATGGGAAAGCACATTCCTCCCGCAGATGTAATAATTACGGGGTATAGGTATGCCTGTTATCTTGCTGAGCATCTTTGTAGTGTTGTAGATCTCCTTATGGTTGATCCCTGTCTTGAAGCCTTTATAATAGTCTGGTCTTATGGCTGTCCGCATGATGAAAGGTTCAAGAGCGCAGTTTCCTGCCCTTTCTCCTATCCCTAATATTGTCCCTTCAACCTGTCTTGCTCCTGCAACTACCCCTGCCCATGAGGTGTCTATCGCATTGCCAAGATCATTATGGTTATGGACGCTTATCACCACCTTGTTTGCGCCTTTAACGTTCTTCTTCACATCACTGATGATAAAGCCGTATTCTGAAGGCATCGCGTAGCCTACAGTGTCAGGTATGTTTATTGTCGTGGCTCCTGCCTCGATAGCTGCAGAAAGGACCTCATAAAGCACATCCCTCTTTGTCCTTGTAGCATCTTCAGGAGAGAACTCTATATCTTCCACGCCAAGGCTTATTGCAAACCCTATAGACTCGATAGTCTTGCTGACTACCTTGTCTATTGTCCATCTTAGCTTGTTCTTAGTGTGAGTATCAGAAGTGCCTACAAATATATGCACCCTTCCGTTCCCTCTGTCTAGCGCAGGCCCTATAGCCTTGACAGCACTCTCTATATCATTCTTATTGCACCTGGCAAGCCCGCATATGACAGAGCCTTCAACAGCCTCTGCTATCTTTCTCACTGCTTCCTGCTCTTCCTTGTTGTCCTTTGCCGGAAAGCCTGCTTCAATTACATCCACTCCAAGCTTCTCGAGCTGCACGGCAAACCTTATCTTATCATCGATGCTCATGGCAGCTCCAGGGCTCTGCTCTCCATCTCTTAAGGTCGTGTCAAAAATCTTTATATATTCCATATTTTCCTCCTATACATTATCCTACTATACTATTTTTCTTTCATGGCCTTACAAATATTGGGTCTCTGGACATCATCTCCTTTATCTTGTAGGCATGGTCTACTATATCATCCATGCTCACCCTTACAATAGGGAACCACATGTTCGGCATGAATGCTCCGTACCTTCTCATCCCTATATAAGGCATCTCTTCACAGCATACTATCTCTCCGCTGTCAAAATTTACCATCACGCTGTCGATAGATATTATGTCTATGTCTTTTCCACACTCTTCGCATCTCATCTCAGGGACTTCGTAGTCATTGAACCTTATGTTGCTGGTGTATATTGCACGTGATATGGCTCTTACACTATCGATAGGGATCTTGTTATACTTCTCTATCCCTTCTATCCTGAAACCTTCACCGCCGCAGACTATCTCGGGCTTTTCCTCATGGATATAGACAGTGTTCTTGTCAATATGGTCCCCTATAGCTTCATGCGGACTGCCTGCTCGCTCTCCAAAAGAGCAGTTTATTGTGATGATATTACCTTCAACCTGTATGATCTGCATTTTATATTCCTCCTTCTGTTTTTTTTAGGTATTTATGATATTAAGAAAATTATTTTATCTCTTTTAAGGTCTATGGGCGCTGCTCTACAGCAGCAACAGCAGAAGCAGGTCTAGCAAGAATGAGGTCCTGGATATATCTGGGTGTAAGATGTTCATAAGCTTCTCACCTCTCTTTTTTTCGGCTTTTCCTCATATGTATCAGCAGGTCTTGCCTTCTTGTGCATAGGAAAAGACACAAATTTTCCGTTATCATATCTTATTACCTGGCTTTTCGGATCATACATCCCTGAGGGGATCTGGAAGTCAGTGTTCATTATC
>CAYNQH010000232.1:0-2488 GCA_964399255.1 uncultured Methanosarcinales archaeon
TAGAAACCCTTGGAAAGCATATGAAAACTGAATATGCCGCTTTCATCGACACCCAAGGATCGCTCCTTCCAAAACCTAAGATCAAGGGAGGCATAGACGATAGCGATAGACAGGAGATGTGGGAAAACATGGTCGCCTACAGCACCTCAAACCAGGGAAGAGGGAACATGCAGCCAGCAGCTCTTGATTGCCTGAAAGCGTTCCAGGCCTATGATCAGCTAAGGCAGAACCTGCAGATGCTTAAGTGATTAATTTTTTTATTGATATTTTTATTAATTTTTTGATAATTTTTTTTCATAAACCAGAATCGTTCTTGATTTTAAAAAAGAAAACATGAGCCTACAGGGATTCGAACCCCGATTAACCGGTCCGAAGCCGATTGTGCTATCCATTACACCATAGGCCCTTATTTTATATCTGGATAATGTTAGAAATAAAGGGGTATTTAAAGGTTTATGTCAGAATAGCCTATTTACGCTTTAGATCTATGGGGTGATCCCATTCAAAAGGATTTCTTTCTGGGACAGGTCCAGTATATATTGATTTGTCTTTGAATATATCTTCATATACCCTGAGTTTTTCAGGATCTATATAACTCTTTGAGGTTATCCCCAAGTTCATCTGTTTCTTATCTTCCCATTCCTTTTCTTTCAAGGCCTTGATAAGATTGATGACGAAAACTGACACTGTCCTCATCTCCCTGCCGGCTATGTCGCAGAATCCATCTTTTGGATAATGCCTCTCAGGGAGGTATGTTGGGAATCCTTGAATTTCAAGATCCATCTCTCCACACTCTTCTTCTACCTTTATCAATCCCTGCTCTTCTAAATTCTTCAGGACGCCTTCTCCGTCAAGCTTTTCTAGGCCGTATGTGTAGAAATTCATCAGCTTGCGTTTGTCGATAGTTATGTGTCTGACATAGCTCGCTACAGGAGCCTCTCCTGAGATCTTAACTATTGAATACTGCACAACGATCTGGTTATCATCAAAATCAATCTTCTTCTGGACCAGTTCAATCTTCTGCTCGAGAGATAGAGGAGATATAACTCCTAAGGTAGAGCAGAACTTGTCCATCTTATTTTCTGAATATGCTAAAGGCACCGGGCCGGTTAAGGCAAGAAAATCAAACTCTTCCTCTGGCTCGTAGATCTCGTTAGGCAGGTGTAATGCTCCTGCAATAGGATATAATGGTGTTGCGTCGATAGTTAAAAATTTATCATCTGTGCTCACCCAGAAATGTCTTTGGAAGATGCCGAAGACATCCCTTCCGCTGAATATCTTAGACTCTATGCCTTTTGCTCTCAGCATCTTCTTGACTTCCAGCGCTGAGGTACGGCAGTCATATCTTCCTTCAGGGTTATGGCTTATGTCAAGGATAAGCCTTCCAACATTATCCAGTTTTAGCTTTCCTTCAAGCAGCTCGCCCCACCCATACTTCTTAGGGTCAAAAGCCTGCCTTATCTCATCGAGAGGCAGTCCTGTAGTATCGAAAGAAAAGGCAACTGGTTGTTTTGTATGTTTAATCTCTTGAATTTCATTGAAGGGCCCTATTTCAAATTCGTATTTTCTGTTTTTTTCTCCACTAATCTTTAAGACCTCTAGGTCCATCTCTATAGTCTTGCCTTGAAATGATAGAACTAATTTTTTATCCTCCATTCCTGGTTTTTACATTAACTTATATATAAACTTTTCTATTTTTAACTACCTATAAGTAGTTATTAAACAACTATCGATAGAAATGCCTCAAGAAGCCTTAAAACCTAAGAAATTAAGAACTTATTCCTCTTCGTTCTCGTAGTCAGCTGATGCATACTTGGCATACCTGTCTGGATAGCCGAGGACAATATATCCCTCTTCAGAATATTCCTCTTCTTTACTGAAAGAATTCAGCTTACGGAGCTGATATAATAAGTAGCCTAATCCTCCTATGGATGCTAAAATAACTAGTTCTACTGCTAAACTCATCTTTTTCCACCTTATTTCTTTGCGAGGGTTATCTCGATCGTGCTTACCCTGACTTCTTTACCTTCTTTATTGGTAAACCCTTCCGAGTCAATCTTTATGTCCTTGACACCGACGGTGCCTTCCATAAATCTCTTTGAAGCCACTTCAGCCACATCTACTGCTCTGGAGATGAATTTCCCTCTGGCCTTAACCACCACTTCGTCTGCGTTCTTGGTGGTGAACTGCATTACAACACCTGTAACATAGTTCATAAATGGCTTTCCACCAATGAACATGGAGTTGTCTGCTGCCATGTTATCTCCCCCTTCACTGTTTTTACAGTTTTCTGAGCTTAAAGGACTTCTTTGTGCTTGACCAGCCTTGTCAGGTAACCTGCGATAGTATTCCTGATCTTCTTAGAAGGTATATCAGCGAATTTAGCCAGTAAGACCTTATTTTCGCTAAAATCTTCCTTGAATTCGTCTTTATGTTCTTCATAAAGCTGGTTAGTTACTCTCTTTACCATCTGTGTCTTTATTCTTCC
>CAYNQH010000233.1:0-2484 GCA_964399255.1 uncultured Methanosarcinales archaeon
AGAACATCTCCATCATACTCTTCTGTAGAGGTAAGCTCATAACTTTCAAGCTGTTTCTTCTTCTTGACGACCTGCTTCCAGTTCCTGAAAAGCTCTTCTGCCCTGCCTGGAAGCTGTTTGATGTCGCAGCCAAGAAGCTTTGCAGCATCTTCAATTATGCCGGATTCTTCTTTTTCGGTCTGCTTTGCAGCCTTGCCTGCAGTAAACACTATCCTGACTATGCCATCCTGTATCTTGGTAGATTTAAGGATCTTTATCTCTCCTGACTCAGAGGTATTGTTCAGATGAGTTCCTCCGCATGCCTCAACATCAATTCCAGGTATCTCAACTATCCTTATCTGCTTTCCTGGAACTGCGCCTCCCTGATAGATCCACATGCCATATCTTTTCTCAGCATCATTTCTCGGCAGGAAGAACTTGTTGATCTTTACGCCTTGTTTGACTATCTTGTTGGCCTCTTCCTCTATCTTTTTGAGCTCTTCATCAGCTATCGCCTGGTAATGAGTAACATCTAAGTGCGCTTTCTCTTCTGTCTTCTTGGCTCCTGCCTGGTTTATATGCTTGCCGAGTATGTTCCTTGCAGCCACGTTGACTATATGGGTTGCAGTATGGTGCTGTGCTAGCTGGAACCTCCTGTCAAAGTCTATGCTGCACTGGACTTCTTCTCCTTCTTTAGAATCTACATTCTCGACAGAGTGAACAATCACGTTGCCCTGCTTGAATATATCTATGACCCTGCTCTCCCCTATCAATCCAGTATCATGCAGCTGGCCTCCTGATGTAGGATAGAAATATGTCTTGTCAAGGATGATATTATTGCCTATTATCTTAATCACCTTAGCCTTGAACAGCACTGTGCTGTAATCATCAAAGTATAACGCTTTAGTCTCAGGGATATCTTCGAGGTCTAGCTGTGCTTCTTTCTTCGTAGCATGGACCTGCTCTTTCTTCTCATGGAGCTCCGCTACTTTCATGAAGAAATCTGCAGGCACATCGATCTCTTTGCCGAGCTTCTTTGCCTCTTCTTTTATTATCTCAGGCGCTATCCCCTGGCTGTCATAGAGTTCCATTAGCCTTTCTTCTGTTATCTTGTCTGTCTTCAGGAGCCTCTCGACTATAGCTACTGATTTCTGTTTTGTAGCTTCATACTTGTCCCTCTCAACGTTGAGTATCTTCTCTACCTCGTCAAGGTTCTCGCTGAGCTCAGGGAACAAGGGCTTTAGGTATTCAGCATGCCATCTTGCTACATCCGGGAGATGGATGTTCCAGCCGAACTTGTCTATAAATGAGAATGCTCTTCTTGCAAGTATCCTTAGGTTATAGCCTCCGCCTACATTGGATGGCAGGGCGCCGTCGCTAAGCGCAATCAGCAGGCCTCGTGCATGCTCTGCGATTGAATATATGCCTGCCATAGGGAGCACTTCCTTCTTAAGGGTCTGTGCATCAATGCCCACTTTCTTCGCAACTTCATTCCATGCCTTCTCTATGTCATCAACCTCATCTATATTAAGCATGCCTGCATATGGCACGAACTTCTTTATGAGCTCCTTGTTTGGTTTTATGCCTGTAGCATGCATAAGCTTCTCTATTACAGTAGGACAGACAGCATCATAGATCGTAGGGGTGCCCTGGCTGAACCATGCGCATCTTTCCATGCCCATCCCCATATCAAGCACCTTGAGCTTGAGCTCTTTAGGGCCTTCCTCTGTCTGTTCGAACATCATGTAGACCTGGTTCCCCAGCTCTACTCCTCGCGAGAAGAATTCCATGCACGGCCCGAAGTTTCCTCCGCCTGCCCATGCATCTTCATGGAAGGTTATCTCATTATCTGGAATGCCCATGCCTTCATTGAGCCATCTCTTTATGTCTCCAAAGACCTTTGCCTGGTCCCATCTATCCGGGCTCACGAACATGTGCTGGCCGATCATATTGAAGCATGTTAGGTGGCTGCCGGTTATGCCTACATTGTCCACATCACCGAAACGTAAGCAGAACTGCGGCACGACTAATGGATTTGCAGGAGGGTCAACCTCTCCTGATACTACATATGGCTGGAAGTCTGCTATGCTTGCTATGACAAAGTCCATGTCTGAACGCCATCTTGCCACTACAGGATACCTTTTTATGGGTGTGTATCCTAAGCCTTTGAACATCTCTGCGAACTTCACCCAGACATCAATATATGAAAGCTTATTCTTGCAGGGATTGTTATCATAGAACCTGAATCCTCCAGAGCAGGCAGTATCCCCGCATACTTCCTGGTCCTTGTTGACTGTCCAGAAGAACTGGCCGCAATTACATTGTTTCCTCATAAAGCCTGCATCCTTGAGGACCTTAGTAGCGTAGTACTTGTCAGGCTCTGCTGAAGCCTTTTTCTTGAATTCCTTCTTTATCTCTTTGTCTGTCGGCATAAAATAGGATTAGGAGGGGGCATTTATAAATTTAACTGATTAGCTGAATAAAACTTTCTCTGTGCTTTTTATA
>CAYNQH010000234.1:0-2464 GCA_964399255.1 uncultured Methanosarcinales archaeon
CTATATGGAGAAGCCTTAGACATAATAGTAGGGGACGTAGACAAAGACGGCAAGCCGGACACAGAAAAAGACCTAAGGATAGTGTTCACAATAGCTAGCCTTATCGATGATGAGGACAAGAACCTAAGAGGAGGGGCTGCAATATACCCCCGAAGTTCAGGATACCTCCCTGAAGAAAAGCCTTTTGTCCATATCGATTCTATGGGCGGTAAGAAAAGACGATGGAACACTAAGACAAAGAAAGGCGGACCTAATGACTACACCCCCAGCACGATCATGCTCAACCCTAAGACCCTGCCTCCAAAGAAAAAAGAAGAGGAGAACAGGCCTAGATTTACCCCCCCTGCAGAGCTAAGGCAGGCAAGATCCCCATCATCACCCTCGATAGGCAGCGTAGGAGAGGCATGCAGGATAATCCCTGAAGGGGAAGAGATGCCTCTTGTAGTATCAGAGCCGTGCATATCTGAAGGGCTTCTTAAAGAGATCCTACAGAAGGAAGGTTCTCCTGCAGCACCATATTCAAGCGTATTCTTTGAAGAGTGGAAGAGGACAGGGATAGACCCTGCGATAGCGCTTGCATTCTTCAAGAAAGAATCAAACTTCGGCCTAGTAAAAAGATGCAACGATCCAAAGATTTCTAAGAACCCCGGCAATATAAGGTTCTCATCAAGCTATCCCTGGAGGTGCTCTTATGATGATACCTACTTTGTAAGAGGCGATCAAGAATGCCCCCTTAGCGATGAACAGATGAAAGAAAGGCCTTACTGCAGCTACAACAGCTGGGCTGACGGCATAAGAGCATTCTATGAGACCCTGTTAAGGACACCTTACATGGCTGATGGAAGGACAACAGTAGATTCATTATTCGCAAAGAAACCTAAATACGCCCCTTCTGAAAACTATCCTAAGGATGTCAAAAGATGGGTGAACCAATGGAGAAATATCCAGAAAGAGAGGGACAAGGAAAACAAGGAACAATCTCCTGCAGAAGATACAAAGCTCGCCAATGCTCCAGATATATGGACAGAAGCAGGCCAGGGAGTAAGATATAAGCAGGCTAAATATGATGGCGCAACAGTCCACCTGATAGAGATAGACCCCTCCATCCAGACAGATATGAGATTTGCAAGTGTCTATGACATTGCAGGCAAGAAAAGCCTTTCAAGAGATGAGTACAAGAGATATTCTAGTACTATCGACCATATCGTCAAGAAGCTAGGTGCAGAAGGCGGTGTCAACCTCGGCTTCTTTGACAATGCAGATGATAACAGCACAACAGGTTTCAAAGAGCCGGTCGGACTTTGGATACAGGGTAAAAGGGTCCTGCATCAGATGCTAAACAGCGGACACTCAAATATATTCTATATCGCCGGAGGGCGCCCAAACATAAAGTATAGGTCACAGTTCCACGCTGAAAACATACCTGACCTTGAATATGCTGTGCAGATAGGGCCTCGTCTTATAGCTAACAGGAAAGTTGTAGGAAGCAAGAAAGATAAGAGAGCAAGGACAGGATATGGGGTGAAAGAAGATGGCAAGCTAATTATCGCACTTACAGAAAGCGACTCCAACCCAGACAGGTTAGATTACTACAGCCTAGGCCAACTGATGCTCAATGAAGGCTGTGTAGACGCAGTCAATGCTGACGGAGGAGGTTCAACACAAGGGTTCCTCTACGGGCATAGGATAAACAAGACAACAAGAGCGATCCCCACTTTCTTTGTATGGTAACCTCTTTTATAGGATTAAGAAGATCATCTAGAGATAAAGAGAGATAAAAATAGATGCGATATGCGCAAGATGTATAAAGATAATCGACCCTTAAACAAAATCTTAAAACAAAACCCTTAAACAAACTCTTTGGATATCTCCTTATCTTTCTCAGGACCGAGCTTGACCTCGATCTCACCGAAGTGTTCCTCCTGTTCAAGCTCTACCTTCCCCTGGTTGCTCAGATGCAGGAGAGGTATGAAAGTATAAACCTTGCTCTCTTTGTTATCAGAAGGCACAAGATGGCTGAAGGTGAGCTTTGCCTTATCATCTTTAGTGAAGAAAGTAGATATCCTCTCGAAGATCTCTTTCATGACAAAACTTATATCCACCTTCTTTTCAGGCAGCCTTATCTCAACAGAAGGAAGCCTTAATATCCTCCTTCTCCTGACCTCTAGAGCTTTCTCAAGCGCGCCTACAAGGTCATATATAGAGACTTTCCTCTTCCTTGGCTGAGGAGTCTTTGGTATGAGGCCGTGCTTCTTTATAGCATCCCTAAGAGCCTGATCATTAAGAGAAGGGGAGCCTTCATAATCTTCAAAGAACTCTTCAAGGATATCTTCTGCCTGGCCTCCTGCCATAAGCCTGTCAAAATGATCAAGGTCCTGCTCCATAAGACGTTTGGACTTTATCTTAAGCAGTATTGCCGCCGCAAGAAGCACCTTTCCAGAAACCCTAAAGTCCATCTCTTTGA
>CAYNQH010000235.1:0-2447 GCA_964399255.1 uncultured Methanosarcinales archaeon
ATTATCATAGGCTTAGTCCTCTTCCTCAAAGCAACTGCCAGGCTCTTTAGATCGTCTTCAGTCCACTTTATCACTATCTTATCGATAAGCCCTATCTTATTAAGGATATCCTTTACCATATCCTCATTCACTCCAAGACCTGAGAACTGCTTGGTTATAGCCTTTGTTATCTCAGCCTTTTCCTGGTTCACTGTCCTTGCAAACTTCTCCCAGGGCTTCTTAAGGATACCCATATACCACATATCCAGCTCTACCTCAAGGAATCTTATATCATCTGCAGGATCATACTGGCCTGGAGATATAGGCTCTCCTTTCTCATTTGTCGAGCCGGCAATATCTACCACATGTATGAGGACGTCTGCCTGCCTTAGGTCGTCAAGGAACTGGTTTCCCATCCCTTTGCCTTCATGGGCTCCCGGGACAAGGCCTGCGACATCGATCATATGGACAGGAAGGAAACGCCAACCTTTGATGCAGTATCCTTCTCTGGGATTGCACTGCTTGTTGAACTCCTTGTCGACGCACTCTATCTTGACATAGCCTATTCCAGAATTAGGCTTTATCGTAGCGAAAGGATAGTTGGCTATCTCTACCTCGGCAAGTGTAGACGCCTTGAAGAAAGTGCTCTTTCCAACGTTTGCTTTTCCTACGACCCCAACAAGCATATTATCACAGGCTATGCACTTATGGATATGTTTAAATAACTTTCTTTTTTACTTGAGGATATGGAAGGACTAAAGGCAGATCTGCATACCCACGCAGATTTTGACGGGAAACACCGGCTTCCTTATAGCTCCAGGGATCTTATAAGGTTCGCTTCAAGCAAAGGTTTTGAGGTATTAGCCATAACCCATCATGATAATCTAGTGATAGACGATGCTCTTGCTGCGTTTGCAAAGAAGAACAGCATCCTTTTGATAAGCGGAGTTGAGAAGAAGATAGAAGGGAAGGAAGTGCCGCTTTACGGACTTACAAGAGAGATATATCATAAGCTCAACACTTTCGATGATCTTGAGAGGCTCAAGGGAGATATCCCTCTTGTAATAGCGCCTCATCCATTCTTCATCATACCTCAATGCTTAGGCAATAAACTTGCAGAGTATCATAAATGTTTTGATGCTGTAGAATATTCCCATTTCTACATCAACTTTTTCAACAGGAACCTTAAAGCTGTAGAGGTTGCTAAGAGGTACCGGCTCCCTCTGATAGGCACTTCTGATGCGCATCACTTCTATCAGGCGGACAGGACATATTCTATCGTGGGATCGGAAAAAGATAAGGATTCTGTATTTGCAGCCATCAAGAAATCTCATGTCAGGCTTGTGACAAGACCTCTCCCATTAGCTTCTTTTGCAAGGATCGCCTGCTGGGGAGTGCTTTCTCAGAGAGGTTACATGCTGACAGAGCGTATGGCTAAAATTCAAAAGCTTTATAAATAGCCTTTCTTTATTTTTAGCTATAATGCCTCCCCCAAAACCTGCTGAGATAATACCGGTCATCCCAGGGATAGTCGTTAAATATAAGGATGCGTTCCATCTTGCTAATCTATACAAGCTATTGAGAGACTGGTTCAATGAGCATAAGTATTTTGATGAGTTCGGCGGGGAAAGATACTGGGAAAAATTCTATCTTGAGAAGCTTGATCAGGCAGGAAGAGAGATATGGTGGTGGTGGAGAGCTACAAAGGTCCCTCATGGCAGCTCTTATTGTAGGTTCAAGTTCAACCTTGATTCTCACTGCCTTTTCGTGCGTGACCAGGAGATAATGAATGAAGGCAAGAAGTATAAAGTCAACTGGGGAGAGATAGAACTTACATTCACTGCGGTGATCGAGCTTGACTATAAGGGGGAATGGCAGAAGAGCGGCATCCTAAGGCATTTTGATAATCTCTTCAGGAAGAGGATATACCATAAGGATGTAGAGATGCATAAGAAAGAGCTTGCAGAAGAGATCTATGAGCTCCAGGGTCTGGTCAAGAACTATCTTGAGCTGAAAGGATTCCTGAAGCCTTTCGAGGAGTTCCAGCCTAAAAAAGGCGTGTGGTAAATTCTCAATAGTTTAAATATGGGCATTATGCCTGGCTTGTCATTTTTTCAGGGTAATGGCCTCCATAACGCAGAAATCTTTATAAATGAATGATTTTTCTTCTGCTCTATCCGACTATGCCTCCGTAGCTTAGCCAGCTATAGCGTGGGACTTGTAAGCCCTGCTATGAAATCCCAAGGTCGGGGGTGCAATTCCCCCCGGGGGCTTTGTATTATTTCAGATAACTCAGTTTTTTGCAGGTTTTCAAAGATGGACAAGAATATGAAAGAAGAATATGAGAAGCTGAAGAAGAAACATCCTCTGCCGTCTTTTGATAAGATTGACGAGCTCTTGGAGATCAGCAATATAGACGAAGAGAAATTCCTCCTCAAGGTCGCGAGAACGCGCGCAACACGAATCCT
>CAYNQH010000236.1:0-2439 GCA_964399255.1 uncultured Methanosarcinales archaeon
ATCTGGAGCGTGAAGCCTGGGAGCTTTCTGTAAAAGAAGATGACAAGAAGACATCAGAATATATATTAAGGGTTTTTGACGGATGGGAATCCATCTCTGACGATTATATTGCTATAATAAGCAAGCTCAAGGAAGCTTGGAAGAACAATAAGACAAAAAAAGAGATTGTGGGGTATTTCGGATGAAGATAGTACTATTCGGTCCTCCCGGGACAGGCAAAGGCACTCAGGCAAAGACCATAGTTGATGAGTATGGCATCCCCCAGATATCTACAGGAGACATGCTCCGTGAAGCAGTCAAGCAGGGCACAAAGCTCGGCAAAGAGGCAAAAGGATACATGGACAAAGGAGCGCTTGTCCCTGATTCAGTCATAATCGGATTGGTCCAGGAGAGGATATCAAAGAGCGACTGCAAGAAAGGATACATACTTGACGGCTTTCCCAGGACGCTTGCCCAGGCACAAGAGCTGAGCAAGATAACCAAGCTTGATAAGGTGATAAACCTTCAGACAGGCGATGAGCTCATAATCAAGAGGCTTACAATGAGAAAGCAGTGCCAGAAATGCGGAAGGATATATGGCATAGACTTCCCGCCCAAAAAAGAAGGCAAGTGCGATGACTGCGGCGAGAATCTTTATGTAAGGGATGATGATAAGCCTGAATCAGTCAAGAACAGGCTTAAGGTCTATAGAGACCAGACAAAACCCTTGATAGCCTATTACCAGAAAGAAGGCATACTTTCAGATATCGACGGAGAGCAGCCTCCAGCGAAGGTTTTTGAGGATATCAAGGAAGCTTTAGATTCACTCTAGAACCTGTTTAGTATATCTCTATAATATGCATCTATAGTATGCCCCTGGATCACTCCAACAATTCTATACTATCTATCTTGCCGTCTCCATCAAGGTCGAATCCTCTTACTACGCAGGCGAACTTCTTCTGGTTGTGGAAATTCTTGAGAACCATGTCAGTATATCTTGTCAGGGCGATTATTGCTGTCTTAGCTCCATTCCTCTTCAGTCCGGCAAGGACAAGTGCATATTTTTCAGGGTCGAATGGGCTGGGTATCCTGGCTATCACAGCATCAGTGTCCCCATTATAGCTATCTTTGCTCCCTTTGATGCCATGGCAGACAAAGCCTCCTCTTGACTTGTCGATATCAAACCTTATAGGCAGATCATCATTTATCTTTTCTGTCATCAGGTTGACCCCAGGGCCTCCGACTATTATCAGGTTGTTCTTCTCCTCTTTCTCAGATATGATGTTCACATCCAGCATTACTGAGAACTGCTCTGGAAGCTCAGCGAACTTCCCAAGGAAGAATCCAAGCTCTGCTGAGTAATGACCATCCTTTGCGCTGGCCTTGTATGGTCCGTGGGGATCTGGAGAGCCCACTACTATGTAGCTGTCAAGGATGCCTTCCCTTATGAAAGGCGCTATGAACTGCCTTATCTTTTCATTTCCTTCTTCAAATAGGCTCTTGATGCTCTTCCATCTTGGATTCAGCATTACTGCGAAGTTCATGCTCTTAGGAGAGAACTTTTTAGCTACAGTGCCTCTTATGCTTTCTGTCTCGACCACATCGATAAGGCCTGCCTTCTGCATAAGGCTGATATGATAGTATATGTTCTGCTCATGCACCTTGAGCTTCTTTGCAAGCTCGTAAGGGTACATAGGTTTCTTGTTTAGAAGATCAAGTATCTTCAGCCTTACCTTATGGTTCATCAGCTGCAGCGAATCTGCGCTTTCTAAGATGGAGATGTCTGAGTAAAGGTATTTTCCTTTCTCAGATTTCAGGATGAAATATCCGCCCATAAGGCTGGCAAAGGGCAAGTATTATATAAATTTTTTTATTATTATTAATATTTTATTAATATTATAAACTATTTATTCAGCTCCGAATCATGCAATATCCTGTTTCCTCCCTCTTTTATCCTGAAATCATTGGGAAAAGCCTTATTTTTGCTTTAACTGCCTTGCTTCTTGAGCATGCTGTTTTGGTTATGAAACTGCTTTTAATTAAGGATTTAAAAGGCTGCGCAGTCCTCTCCAGGATGGCAAAGAAAAAAAATATAGTTGTGATCGGCGGAGGCACAGGCACATATACTGTGCTCTCAGGCCTCAAGAAGTATGAAGGATATAACCTCACAGCCATCGTTGCTATGAGCGATGATGGTGGGAGCACCGGGCGCCTGCGTGACGAGCTCGGCGTGCTGCCTCCTGGTGATGTCCGGCAGGCGCTTGTAGCTCTGTCCAGTGAGGAGCTGCTTTTGAGAGAGCTGTTTAATTACAGGTTTAATGGTGGCAATGGGCTGAAGGGCCACAACTTAGGTAATCTTCTGCTTACTGCTTTAGAAGATATGAACCAAGGAGATTTTGGGAAAGAGGTAAAGGATGCATCGAAATTGTTGAACTGCAAAGGCGAGGTTTTTCCTGTAAC
>CAYNQH010000237.1:0-2431 GCA_964399255.1 uncultured Methanosarcinales archaeon
ACTGCTGAAAAGGTCAGGGCATAACCGAGGCGGAGGCTCATACTTAACAGTATGCAGATTCTTCGAAGAGCTCGAGAAGGAAGGGATGCTGAAAAGAGAGGTCAAGAATAAGAGGAGCTATTGGAGTTTCTCAGAAGAATACAAAGAGCTGAAGGAATTCATATTGAAATAAGCAGGCCATTAAATGACCAGGTCATTTGATGATCAGACCCTCATATCAACCTTCTCAAAATAAGGCTGCAGCATCTCTACAAACTCCAGCATCTCATCGACATGGTATGAAGGCATCGCCTTATAGCTGGGGTCAAGAACCTTGTCAGGCTTGAATCGCTGCAGGACATACTTCTTAGATCCATTAAGCATCTTGCCTATCTTAAGCAGGTCCTCTCTGTCCAGAAGTTTCGGCACGATCGTAGTCCTGAACTCATAATCAAGCCCTGACTCACGCACAAGCTCTATGCTCTCTTTTATCTTCTCTACATCAACAGGAGAGTTGGTTATCTCAGGATACTTATCCAGAGGGCCTTTTATGTCCATAGCTATGAAATCTATAAGTTTCTCATCAAGCAGCTTCCTGATCATATCCGGCCTGGTGCCGTTGGTGTCAAGCTTCACGAATACTCCCTTTTCCTTGACCTTCCTCAGAAGTTCCGGGAGCCTCTCATTCAAGCAGGGCTCTCCTCCGCCTACGCATAATGCATCGACAAGCTTATGCCTTGCATCAAGTATCTGGAAGAGCTCATCAAAAGATATAGTCGGGACCTTATCATGCCCTTCAACCAGCTCAGGGTTATGGCAATAAGGGCAGCGGAAATTGCAGCCGCCAGTGAATATAGTGGTGCATATCTTACCAGGATAGTCTATAAGAGATGTTTTTTGTATTCCTTTTATATGCATTTTCTGATCTCTTCAATATTATTTGCCCTTTTTATCTCTTCACCTCTTTGATCAAAAAATATGACTGTAGGGACGTTCATCACATTATGCTTTTTCGCATCCTCAAGCCCTTCTGGAGTTGAAGCATCTACAAAATCGCCTTCTATATCCTGCTCCTGCAGGAACTGTTTCACAGCAGGACATTTAGGGCACGTCCTTGTAGTGAACAGCTTGAATCTCATACCAGGATCTCCTCCTTCTTCCTCTTCTCTGCAAACTCGCTCTCAAGGCAGACCTTCTCATTGAAAGCCAGCCTGTCCTTGAACTCCTCTTTCTTGCCAAGATTCCAGTTCTGGACAGGCCTATGATATCCTACAACCCTGCTGAAGACCTCACATCGCCTCCCGCATCTCTCTCCTGCCCCATCATTAGGACATGTCTCATGCTCTCCTGCAATATAGCCATGCTCGGAGCAGATGCTGAATGTCGGGGTTATAGTGAAGTAAGGCAGCCGATAGTTATAAGCTATCTTCTTTACAAGCTGCTTGCAGGTATCTACATCGGTAAGGCGCTCACCGAGGAATCCATGAAGCACAGTACCTCCAGTGTATTTTATCTGCAGAGGGTCCTGAAGCTCCAATGCCTCAAAGATGTCTGCAGTGAACCCTACAGGAAGCTGTGTTGAATTCGTATAGTAAGGATAATCCTTACCTGCAGTTATGATAGTAGGGTATCTCTCCTTGTCTATCTTAGCAAGCCTGAAACCTGTACCTTCTGCAGGCGTAGCCTCAAGGTTATACATGTGCCCTGTCTCTTCCTGGTATTTCTGCAGCCTATCACGCATGAAGTTCAGCACATCCATCGCAAATACTTTACCTTCATGGGTTGTTATATTCTTATCAGGCCCTAAGAAGTTCAGGAGAGCCTCGTTCATGCCGTTGATACCTATAGTATTGAAATGGTTGTCCAATGTTCCCAGATATCTCTTGCTGAAAGGTATGAGTCCTGCATCCATATTCTTCTTGACAAGGCGTCTCTTTATCTCAAGGGATTCTTTAGCAAGGTCCATAAGCTTTCCCAGCCTCTCAAGGAATTCCTCCTTAGATTCTGAAAGGAAACCTATCCTCGGAAGGTTCATAGTGACCACACCGATAGATCCTGTCATCTCAGCAGCGCCAAAGAGGCCTCCTCCTCTTGCCTTAAGCTCCCTCATATCCATCTGGAGCCTGCAGCACATGCTTCTTACATCGCTTGGATTAAGGTCAGAGTTGATGAAGTTCTGGAAATAGGGGATGCCATATTTTGCAGTCATGTTGAAAAGCAGGTTTGCATTCTCAGAATCCCAGTTGAAATCCCTGGTTATGTTATAGGTAGGGATCGGAAAGGTGAAGATCCTTCCGTTCGCATCTCCTGCAGTCATTATCTCTATGAAAGCCTTATTGAGCATATCCATCTCCTTCTGGCATTCGCCATAGGTGAAGTCCATATCCTTGCCGCCTACCAGAGCAGGCATATCCTTCATATCTTCAGGCACGACCCAATCAAGGGTTATGTT
>CAYNQH010000238.1:0-2416 GCA_964399255.1 uncultured Methanosarcinales archaeon
AATCAAGAGAGCATGCTTCACCTTTTCCTCCTGCATGTATGTTTGACCTCATCTCATCTTTTGCAGCTTTCCTTTTCATAGAAGCTACAACCTTATCCCCTACAACGATAGCTCTTATGTCAGTATCATCTGAATCTATATACTCCTGTATGATAAAAGGCTGCTTTAGGGCGTCAAGCGCATCAAGCATTGAAGATGCTGCAGCATAAGAATCTGCAAAGAGCACACCTTTGCCCTGTGTGCCTTCGGGAAACTTGACTATGACTGGATAGTTCACCCTCTCAAGCACGCTCTTCGCAGCATTGGCAGAATAGGCCACATAGCTTGTTGGCATAGGCACCCCTTTCCTCTGGAGCACCAACTGTGTAAGAAGCTTATCATTAGCTATCCTGAAAGCATCAGGCCTTATAGGCATGTAAGCTTTCCTGTATAAAGAGGTGCTGAGCGACATCAGAAGAGGGCCGTATTTGAAAGATCCTTTAGCATATATGCAGTCAAAATCTTCTATAGGCTTCCCACGGTATAGGACCTGTGCATCCTTAGAGTTTAGGTTCACCTCTATCTCCCTCAATTCCAAGGAAGAGACCTCATCAAAATATTTCCTCATGGATTCTATAAGCATATTAGAAGATACGCTGCCAAGGCTGATCACTGCAGCCCTCATCCTTTCTCACCCTTGGAAGGGTCTATAAGAAATCCTTTTGTCAGGATATTCTGTCCGACAAGCACATCATACTTCATATTGCTCCGGTCTGCAAGGGTAAACTCCGTCTCAACCTCCTTATCTTCCAGTGTTATTGACGCGCGTACAACTGCACGCAGCCCCTGGCCGGACGCTGATTTTATGAATTTGCTCTTAAGGATAGGCCCCAGCTTAAGGTCTGCAGCGAGGCCGACATCAATAGAAGAGGTTGTAGCGCCTGTATCTATCCGTGCAGAAACTTCTTTCTCCTTGCCTTGAGGGCTCTTGATCACAACTTTCTCAGTAAGCCCTATCACAGTCTTATCCTTGTATTGTATAACTACCTTATTATTGAACATCTGAAGCCCCCTATCACCTATAAAGCCCAATTATTTAACCTAAAAGGAGTAATAATCAAAGGTTTATAAACATTATGGTATTTTCACCCAAAGATCCTGTCCTCAAGGAATCTCATAAAAGCCTTGGCTTCTGATTCTTTATGGCTTAAGCTGACTAATGGGCCTTCTTCAGCTATTCCCATAGCGCCAGAGCTATCCACCCATACAGGTGACTGGTAGAATTGCACAAAAGAATACCCCAAAGCAGCAGAGACTGTAAGAGGGTCGTGCATCAAAGACCACCAGGGAGATTTCTTCTTGTGGAATGTATCCAGATGTTTCAGCAGCATCTTATGGAGAGCGCTCTTGCTTGACTGTAACCTTCTATATATGGAAGAGTGGTCATCTACAAGCAGGTCCATATTGTATGTGGTCTGGGCCTGCACCAAAGAGATATCGATGCCTGACTCCAGCACATACTTAGCAGAAGGAGGGTCTATCCTTATGTTGTGCTCAACCCATCCCGGGTATCGTTCATATCCTGCTGCTCCCCCCATCTGATATACCTTGAGCTTCACTTTTGATTCAGGGAATGCCTTTATTAGACCTGCTAGATTGGTGAATCCCTGGAGGCCAAGGTATACTACCTTATCAGACGAATCAAAGATATCCTCAAAATATTTGCCAATCAGTTCAGGGCTGTTGATATCAGTCCGGTAAATAGGGCTTATCAAATCATCAGAGATAAATCTTGTCTTGCTCCCAAGATCCGCTCCTGGGACTACAGCAATATCTTGATGTGCGGCTTCTTCAAGGATAGTCTTTACTAGGGCTGCTCTTTTGCCACTGACCTCATCTCCTGTGACTATAAGATCGATCTTAAGCTCTGAAGAGTTAAGCATAAGAAGTAAAGCGAAGAAATCATCAGGATCGTATCCTATGTCTGTATCAAATATCAAGGAGGTTTTCATTTTGGGTATATGCTGTGACCTAGCTAAGAACAGTTACAATAAGCATCGAAACAATCAGTTCATGCTGAACTGGAAAGCACCCCTATGATCGGTCATGTCGCAGACCAGGAAAGCTATGTTAGACTTGCCATTTTCAGTCTCTACCTCTGCCCTGAAATGCTGGCCGCCATATACTCCTAAGGTCTGGAACTTACCTTCTGTATGGATGATGCCCTCCATATCCTGCAGGGTTATTTTCCTCTCTTCCTCTCCTTTGTAGTGCATCTCTGTAGCCTGATTTAGGATGTATCTATTCTGCTCAATAGACAGCTTAGTATCAGGAAGAAGGTAAGTTATACCCCATCTCATCTCAATGAATTCCATATGCTCAAGAAACTTGTCCAATTATTTAAATCTTCTTGTTTTTACCACTTAAAAATACTAAA
>CAYNQH010000239.1:0-1809 GCA_964399255.1 uncultured Methanosarcinales archaeon
AGCTCATACTCTTTTTCAACCAATTTTTCCGTCTTCCTCCCCCTAAATATAAGGAAGACTATCCCTAAACCGGATAAGATCAATATGATTATCGCTATCAGGATCATACTGCTCTCTTTCTTATAATCTACAAATACTGAGAAGTCTTCGCCTTTAGCAAGGTTCTTCCTGTTCCAGGTTATCTTGATAGACCTGCCGTCGGTCTCCATCGAATCAGGCCTAGGGAATACAGAACCTGAACTTGTGCTTCCCAGCTTAACCGGCCTCTTGAGCACAGCATCTTCAGGCAGGAAAAGAGATGCCCTCATAGCAGCAACATCCTCCGGCATGATAAGGCTCAACAAGAATGTAGACCCATCAAGAGGAGACTCTGTGTTATAGCTGAGCTTTATCCTGCTGTTGCCTTCCATCTCAAAACTTACGATGCCCTCTTCAAGAGAGAAATCAGAATCAATCCCATCGATATATACTGTCAACGCAGAGGTATCTTCAGGGACCCCTATCTCAAAAGTTCCTGTGTAAGAATCTTTGAGAACGATGTCATTCTGCACTACTACCTTCCCATAAGCTATATAGAAGTCAAAATTATATTTCTCAAAAGAGACTCCGGGATCTTGAGCATACGCGATGCTAGCAAAGAGCAATGATATGAATAAGACTATACTTAAAAAAAATTTTCCTGACAAACTGTATTCCCTCCCAGCCCAGATAAATCAAAGAGATATATAAACCCTTCGCCACAATGTTTATAAAACGCGCTGATTTATTTATCGCAGATGATAAAGCTTGATGGAGACTACAAGGAAGGGGGAGGGCAGTTAGTAAGGACAGCTCTGGCTCTCTCTACCATAACCGGGAAAGTGTTCACTGTGACAGATATAAGAAGAGGTAGAAGCCAGCCTGGATTGAAGGCGCAGCATCTCACATCTATAAAATCTTTGCAGGATCTTGCAGGAGCTAAGGCTGTTGGTGCCTCACTAAGCTCGGAAAATCTTGACTTCTTCCCAGATGCGATAAAGCGGAAAGCTCTGCTGATAGACATAGGCACTGCAGGATCTATCACCCTTCTAATGCAGTCGCTTCTCATCCCATGCATGTTTGCACCTCATAACATCCGGCTTAAGATAACAGGCGGGACAGACACTAGATGGTCTATGCCTATAGACTATTTCAAGGAAGTCCTCATGCCTCATCTGAAAAGGTATTGCGAGATTGAGATGAAGCTGACCAAGAGAGGCTACTACCCAAAAGGAGGAGGTGTAGTCGAGATCTACTTCAAGCCGAGGTATGATATCGAAGGTCTTGCTCTTGCTCCTAAGCTGGATTCAGTGAAGCTAGGAGAGCTCGTGCAGATCAAGGGAGTGAGCCATGCCTCAAAAAGCCTTGAAGGCGCAGAGGTCGCAGAGAGGCAGGCAAAGACTGCGAAGCTCCTGCTGCAGAAGTTCGGCTGCCCTATCGATATAAGGACAGAGTACTGCGAAACCCTTTCAGACGGTTCAGGGATAACATTATGGGCTCAGTTCGACAACAAGGAGGAGATTCCTGCAATAATCGGAGCAGATGCTCTTGGAGAAAGAGGCAAAAGGTCAGAAGAGGTAGGAACAGAAGCTGCCAATGAGCTGATCAGACAGATAGGCATCGGAGCGCCGATTGATGAGCATCTTGCCGATAACTTGGTCCCTTTCTTAGGCTTGATAGAAGGAGTGTTGAAAGTGAGCAGCATTACAAACCACACCCTTACCAATATCTATGTAGTAGAGAAATTCCTGGATGTGAAATTTGATGTGGACATGGAGAACAGGGTCATAG
>CAYNQH010000239.1:1819-2416 GCA_964399255.1 uncultured Methanosarcinales archaeon
AGAAGAGATAATTAAAAAGTGAATAAATAAAAAAATCCTAAGATAATCCTCAGAAGAAATCTATCTTTCCGTACTTGCCGCACTCCTTTCTTAGGATCAATGCTAGATTGCTCTTGTCTTCTTCAGTCACTGCACACTTAACAACATAGACCTCATCCTTATCCGGCCTTGGAGCCGGGTGGTACTCTTCCTCATAGTCTGCTGCTTCCTTAAGATCATATGCAGCAAGCTTTGATTCTTCCCAGGGTATTACCTGGACCAATAGGCCATACTTGGTGGTAGGCATACCTCTTGCAAAAGATGTAGTCCTTGCCACGATAGCTCCTCGGCCTCCATCATACTGGAGCACTTCGGTCTTTATCGAAGGATCACCTTTTGTGTTCAGGTTAGGCACCTCGATCGTTTCACATTTATCGCTTATTT
This sequence comes from uncultured Methanosarcinales archaeon, assembly GCA_964399255.1. Lineage (GTDB taxonomy): Archaea > Nanobdellota > Nanobdellia > Woesearchaeales > CAYNQH01 > CAYNQH01. The sequence continues at coordinate 2,243 of CAYNQH010000239.1, forward strand.
CTGACATGATATACCTCCTTAAACAACACCCTCAACCAAGAGAAATATCAGGAAGATTATATAAAACTTTCTATTATGACTACTTAAATATAGTAACAAAATAGAAAAATATAAGAGAATCTAACCGAGCATTGCAAGCTCGATGTCTGTCTTCAGCTCAAGGATCTCGTAGTA
>CAYNQH010000240.1:0-2405 GCA_964399255.1 uncultured Methanosarcinales archaeon
TCTCTGTGCTTCTCTCTGCGAAAGTCAGGTCTCCGCAGAGTATGACCAGGTCTACATTCTCCTTCTCAGCCTTATCCGCGAGCTTCTTTGCCAGGCTCGTGTCGCCATGGATGTCTCCTGATGCTAATATCTTCATTTTAGAACTAGGAATAAAGGATTATTTATCTATCTTTCCTTTATTATGGCCTCTGATCTTGTGAGGTCGATGAGCTTTGAAGGCCTGTTGTCTTTCTCGCCTTCATCTATCATGAAATCTATCTTTTTCTTTATGTTAGGATCAAGATTATCGATGGAGGTCATGTAATACTTGCCGGTCTCATTGACGCTTGTGGTTATCAAAGGCTTTTCTATGTGTCTTGCGATGTCTGTAGACCAATGTTTAGGCATCCTCACCCCAAGAGTGTTCTTGTCGCAGTTCACCAAAGGGCTTATAGCCTTCTTGTTCTTCAGCTGCAATATGAGTGTGTATGGTCCTGGGAGCTTGTCTATCCATTTCTCTGCCAGCTTGCTGACTTCGCAGTTCTCATATATCCATCTCTTTGAGGGCGCTATGACTGAGAAAGGGGTGTCCTTCCTCTTCTTTATATCCCTTATCTTCTGGACGCAAGAGCTTTTCTGTGCATTGCAGGCAAGGCCGTATATGGTATCAGTCTGGTGGATGAAGATAGATCCTTTCTTGATCTTCTCACTAAAAGAATTCTTCTCTACATTGAATTCTGTCTTAGTTACCACCCTCATGATATATGATAAGGCAGCATAATATTTAAATCTTTTTATCAGGATCATGCGACCTAGAGAATTCCGGTGTTATATATAAAAAATTATAAGGTGGCCAGGTTCTTTATGCTCTGTCTCCTGACCTTTTGTTGAAAATAAAAAATATCAATACTCCTTACCTTTGCAGAGTATTCTGCCCATTCAAGGTATTCCCTTTTCTTAAATAATCCCAGCATTTTGCCAACCTCTCATAAAAGCCTCTTCTGCTGTTGATATCTCATCGCTCTCGACCTGCTCGTCAAGTCCGTTGTCGGTGTAGATGTCTCCTTCTTCATCAAGCAGGGGGTGGACAGGGAATATGTTCTGCTTCCTTATCCTCTCCTTCTCTTTTGCTATCTCCCGCTGCATCATAAGCTGCTGTTCGGCGTTCATCTTACCCACCTGTCGCTGAACTGGACATCAAATGTCTCTATGCCATTAGACCTCATCGTGAGCTCTCTTATCTGCCGGAAAAAAAGCTTCTGTATTGTCTCGACACTCATATCATTCTTCATCAGTTTCACCTCTTAGTTTGCGCAGAGGGTCTAAAAATCAGGGATTTTTAGCACCTCTTAAGCTGATAGATAGAAATAGCAGTGTTTCCTTTAAATAGTTCACATGGGAGCCTGTCCACTGTCCTGTGGGATGGAATCATACCAACAGTATCAGGCCAAGGATGAAGAATAGGTCTATCATAAGCTCCTGGAGGCTTATATTGAAATGGAGCCCTAACTCCCTGAACTTGAACCTCTTATTTATGTAGACATGCATATGGTCCAGGAAGAAGTGAGAGTAGTATGCAGTAGCTTTTATTATCGCAAGAGGGATGCTGAATAGGCCTACAAATATTATTATGCCTGAGACTATGATAAAACCTATGTGGTAATGGATGAATGACCTCTCAAGCTCATGATATACCACAGAGGCGTTCCATGCCTTGATCATGCTCCATTCTTTATGCCTGATCCCATATTCTATAAGATGATCCAGGTCTATAAGCACTGAGATCAATGCTGCGATAAGGGCCATCTCGATGGTGATATGGCCTGCCTTTGTGAATATCATCCCTACAAAGAAGGCTACGATGAAATGGGTATGAGGATACATTTTTGATATTATCCTGCAAGCCTATTTAAATCTTATTGAAAATGGTGCAAGCCATTTTTATGGGGTTGAATACCTCCGCCTTTAGGTGGTCGAGCACCATTTTCAAGACTTAAAATGTGTCCATCTATAGATAATGCCGACTCTAAATTCATTGACATTATCAGACTTGCAGAAATCTGCAAGTATCTTTCAAGTCCGTAAATACCCCTACCTTTAGGTTGGGGATAGGACTTGATAATACTTTGTAGAATACAAAGGGGCAGAAATATTTGATTTCAACAAATTAATGGACACATTTTAATTATCCATCAAGGATGTATAAACACCATAAACTAAATCTTTAAATATTCCTGCCTTGTTCTTCGCATGATGGAAAAACATATATGGGATGCGATAGGGAACACCCCCCTAGTAGAGCTTAAGATTCTTAATAAGAATGCTGATGTCAGGATATTTGCAAAGCTTGAAGGCTCTAATCCCGGAGGTTCTGTCAAGGATAGGCCTGCCTATTATATGATAAAATGTGCAGAGGAGTCAGGCAA
>CAYNQH010000241.1:0-606 GCA_964399255.1 uncultured Methanosarcinales archaeon
CTTCAACGCAAAGCCTTGCTTTTAGCGGGCTTTTAGCCTTGTCATAATATATTCCTGCGTGGATCACTCCAGCATTTCTTGAGGTCTGATTGTCCCTGGCACCTTTTCCCGGAGCATGGTTCTTTTCGATAAGGCCTATGCTTCTTCTGGTCTTGGAGAGTTCATAAGCTATTGCGCAGCCTACAACACCCCCTCCAATGATGATTGTGTCTATCCTTTCCATCTTGATTCCAGAACTATATTTTATTCATCCCCACATCTTCCCCAGAACATCAACTGTATAGAGGATTATGGCATTTGCCTGGCCTTGTGATGGCATGAATGCCTGCTGTTTCTTATGGACTGAGAATATTCTCACATTGTTTATCAGGTGTATTTGCTGTGTCAGCGCAGGATCAAGATTCACATTCTTCTCACGCAGCTTTGCTATGAGGTTTCCCAGGCCGATTCCAGGATTCTTCTCAAGTATATCAACTCCTGTGGCATCATAGTAAATATTTGCCATTATTTACACCCCCCAATTTCTAACTTTAATTCATCTATCCTTGCCTGAATTAGACTCCTGCTTTTCTCGTACTCTGAGTTAGGATAGTTTGCTTTTGCCCA
>CAYNQH010000241.1:616-1648 GCA_964399255.1 uncultured Methanosarcinales archaeon
CAATACCCTTCCGCATACTATTGTCGCGCTCCTGTACAATCCATTGTTGAAGCATTTCTCTATCTCAAGAAGGTCTGCTGCAACATCATCCTTTATCTCTGCTGGAAGATAAGGCACTCTAAGTGACATTGATGCGCTGGCTTTCTTTGGGACCCTTATCTTTGATGATGCTTTCTCTATCCTGTCCAGCATCTCCTTTAATCTCTCAGGCTCTGCTTTGCTCTTATCAATCTCTTTCTATAATATCAGCAGTTCAACACCTGCATCCTGATCCTTGCATTCTGATGCGATCTCCATCACAGACTTTTTGAGGTCATTGAAGCTGCCTTCAAATGAGCTTCTGTAATATCCCTGCTTCCTTTCCTTGAAATCATAGAAGCTCTTTGTGCTGTCAGTGCCTTTAGAGAGATCAACCCCCTTTTCCTCTGCATTATGCAGGGAATCCCTTAACCTTGCTATTTTGTCTTTTATGCTCATAATAATACCCTAGAAACAGAATTATAAAAATATTGTTGTGATACAGGCTCTGTCAAGACCGTTGATATCTCTTAGGCTGTTACTGCCTAGCATAGTCTTAAGAACAGTAGAGCGTTAAATATAAAATCGTCGATAGGAGTTATCTATTTATCTTACGGAGCGCAGTAACAGCCTAGCACTGATGCCTCGCTCCGTACGCTTCTTTCTTTGCTTATTGCGACGATTTTTCATCTGCCGATAAGTCTTTAGAAAACTACGCTTGGAGGCATCAGTGCAAAAGAACTTAAAGTACTTGACAGAGCATCACTTCTTGCTTTTCTTCGTAGGTATCTGGTCTATCTTGCCTTCTATGACCTTGAGCCTGGTATCTGTGAAGTCAATAAGCTTCTTCAGGTTCCAGTACATATTCTTTATATACATTGATAAGAATATATACACAAGCACAATAACTATAGAAAGCACTATAAAACTAACAAGACTGTAAAAATATGATGCATCTGCCATATAGACACCTCTTTGTATACTATGACATATACTATTTATGATCTATATAAT
>CAYNQH010000241.1:1658-2400 GCA_964399255.1 uncultured Methanosarcinales archaeon
TTAAGCACAAATTAGAAACCTATATAAAGGTTTTGCTGGAAAACCAAGACTCCTGTGAGAAATTCAGTGCCAGTTAGCAGTTATCAATTGATTTAAGCATGCACAGGACATTTTAATCTTTGATAATACAGGCATTACAAGGTCTGGCAATGGCATTTGCACTATTCACTGGACACTGGACACTGCATTGTGAGGTATTTAAAGGAGGTGAGCGAACTAACATCTATGAAAAAGATAATATCAAAGGACACACCATTGGCTGAGATAACCCTCAGGAAATACGAAAAACCATTCAATCTCGACCACAGGGAGCTTGTGATGAAATTATGCCTCTCAACAGGGCTTCTCCAGCCAGGAGATTCAAGGGATATAATCGTCGACATTCTGTATGTCATGCTTAAAGCAAAGAAAGACAAGACCGAGCTGAGTTCTGACCAGGTAAGGGACCTTGTTATTGACTCAAGGAAAGATGCTGGCCTGGCAGTCGCAGGAGTGGCTTCATCAAACATAAGGAGGCAGCTCAAGAGGCTGAGAGAACTGTTCCTCATAGAAAAGGTGAGGAACAGGTACAGGATCAATGAGCATGATTCACTGAATAATATCTTCCAGGAGAAGATAGAGCAATACCTGCTGCAGACAGTGCTGGCAAGGGTGAAGGACTATATTGATGTTGTGGATAAGGAATTCTGAGAAAGACTTATTTTTATATTGCGCCACGCGGTGGCAGTGCGACGGTCAACAT
>CAYNQH010000242.1:0-2385 GCA_964399255.1 uncultured Methanosarcinales archaeon
TACCTTTCAAAATCCCTTTTTTATTAAAACATAAGGTTAAAGGCTAATAACCACACCATATTGAATCAAGAGCCATTCTAACCACCATATCTGCCATATAAACTAAGATCACATTTATTTAGATAAAGGTTTTGTTTATAAAAAATAAACCGAAAGGTTTATTAATTTTGGACACTTATATCACACCATGGTCATCGAGATCACTCTCCCTCAGACAGGAAGTGAAAAGAAGACAAAAGATCTTATAATTGCAGTGCTATCGATAGAATGGCCTCTTTCCCTGAAACAGATACATAACAAGATAAAGAAGAATTATGCTTACAGCGATACATACCAATCTGTGTATAAAGCTGCAAAACTTCTATGCGATCAGAGAGTCCTTGTAAAGAAAGACAAGAATTATATGATAAGCCCGGAATGGATAAATGAGCTAGGCCATTTCGTCACAGACCTCCAGAAGAAGTATAGGGATGAAATCGAAGTGAACATGGGGATAATAGACACCTATAAGGAAGGAGACACCATAGTCTACATATTTGATAATATGCTTAATATGGACAAGTTCTGGCTCAAGGTAGAGAACGACTTCCTGAAGGAGAACAAGGACAAGAAGGTTGACACATGCTGGAAAGGCAACCACTGCTGGTGGGTCCTGAGCCACCTTGACCTCGAGGAAGAGAAAAACTACTACTATGACAACAGCAAGATAACACTGCACCTGATCTGTGTCCATAACACCCCTCTTGACAGGTACTCTGAGAAATATTATCGCGACAGAGGGTATAAGTTCAAGATAATAGAACAGAAGAACATGAAGAGCGATATCCTCATATTAGGGGATAAGATAATGCAGGTGTTCCTCCCTGATGAGATAAAGAAGAAGATGGATGAACTTTATAACAACGTAAAGAAGATAGAAGACATCAACCTGCCTAAGTTCAGCAAGGAGATAATCAACAAGAAGACAAAGATCAAGCTTACGATAACCAAAAACCCAGATATTGCAGAACAGCTTAGGCAGGAGATAATAAGCAAGTTCCCGTGATATTATACCAGCGTCGCTTTGACTCCTGGAGGCACTCCTTTCCTTGAAGGGTTAGACCTGAAAGCCTCTTCCAAAGCCTTGCCCACAGAGCTGAAGATATCCTTCCACGCAGAAGCTTCAGAGCTCCTCAAATTTATTATAAGGCTCGAGCCCATACCCTGGACAAGCCCGTAGAAGAAATCATCAAGGTCTTCTGAGAAGGTATCTATTATGGTATTGCCTCTGATAAGCTTGCTTATCCTGACTTTCTTTTCCAAAGGGGCGAAAACCAAGAAACTCCTGCCTTCAACAGATAATCCTGCAATAACATCCTGATCAATACCTTGAGATGCATTGGAACCTGCACCCTCTACACCTGTCTCTTTCATCCTTATCTTCATTACTTCTATCAAAGCCCTGCCGAGCACAAGACCTGTATCTTCCAAAAGTACGTGTGTAGAGCTAAGCTTCTTCGATTCGAACCTTACTCTCAGACCGAACCCAGCCTCTCTTGCCAATGATGAGAGAAGTTCCTTGAAACCTCTGAATTCCACATCTTCATAGCCTCCGCCCATCTGGAATTGCAGGTCAATATCTTTTGAACTGAAGTCTATCTCAACTGCAACGCCTGTCTCTGAAGTCCCTCTGCTTACTTTTGCATAATTAAATGAAGCTTCCTGCACAGACAGATTCATGCCTGGAACTAAAGGATTGGTGATCTTATAAGAAGGCATCTTCCATTCTTTCTGATCTTCTGGAAAATAGATATATTTTAGGGCTATGCCTATCCCTCTGAAGATTGCTTCCCAGGTGTGGTGCATATCTATATCATATGTTACTAGCACAGATATCTTTGCTCCGATAGCTTCGCTTATACCCTCAATGATCAAAGCGAGGTCTTTCCCTCTCTTCATTTGCTCCACCCTCTGGCTGAGAAGATCATCTATATCAACACTATCTACGCCTTCTATCTGCACTCCCTTCCCGGAGAAATCCAAGGTTATCAAGGCGCAGCCGTCATCTATCATGCCTAATGCTGTCGATCTCTCTTCCTTCCTCTCAAATCTAGAGATCTCTTTTCCCAGGGCCAGGCCTAATGCCTTCCAGTCTTGTCCTTTCCAATCCAGGGATATAGAACAGCCCAGACGCCAGGCTATATGCTCAACCATATGGCTGACAAAATCATTCTCTGTCCTGATGTCTTTCTTGGTGACATCACCTTTATCCAGGATTATCTTACCTGATTTGCCTGTTTTATATTTCTTGTCCATCTTATATAGACCTTGCCTTATCATTTTGCCTTATCATTTTTCTCTTCTTGAGCTATATTTTCTCTTCTTGAGCTATATTTTCTCTTCTTG
>CAYNQH010000243.1:0-2371 GCA_964399255.1 uncultured Methanosarcinales archaeon
TACCTCATGGGAGAATGCTATACAGACTCATTGATAGTGGCAGTAAGCCAAGGCCTTGACTGCTTCGACTCGATCTACCCTACCCAGAATGCAAGGCATGCTAACATGTTCACAAGAGAAGGCCAGATAAAGCTTGACAAGCAGAAGTTTGCAGATGACGAAAGCCCTATCGATCCAGGATGCAAGTGCAAGGTCTGCAGGAATTTCACACGCGCTTATCTGCATCATCTTCTAAGGGTCGATGAGAAGACAGTAAGGATGTACCTATCATACCATAACCTTTACTTCAACCAGCAGCTTATGAGGGACATAAGGCAGGCGATAAAGAAAGATGAGTTTGAGGATTTCAAGAAGGAGTTCTTAGCAGGATACTCCAAGTCTAATAGTTCTTCAAAACCCCAAGGAACTTGAATATCATCACTTCCATCACCATAAGGAGCACTGTGCCCAGTATTATCATACAGATCTGAAGTGTAACACGATCCTTGTTCAGGCCGTTCTTGTTTAGATTATTTACATAGCCTACACCCAGGAATATATACATGAAGAATATCGCTATCAGAAGGCCGACCATCACATCAGGCAGAACAAAGGCTATCGCCACACCCAACATGAAACCTATCATCGCTATCCTATGTGTCCATCTAAGGAAAGTATCCATCTCCATGATGATCATGCTGCAAGGCTAAGCTCTCCTATAATCCTTGCTTTCTCCTCCTCAAATTTCTCGAATATCGTGTGAAGAACATATATATCTATCTTTTCCTGGTCCTTCTCCCTATCAAGGAGGTTATGATAGCCCTGCAGGGTTATCTTCCTGCTGATAAGCTGATCCTTCCTATCACCCTTTTGGTATGCCCAGATCTTATTGTCCTCTCTTATCTTCCTGAGATGGGAAAGTATCCCTCTAAGCATGGCCTCATCCTGGGAGGTAAGCCTGGAAGACCTGTTGAGCTTCCTCTCTTCTATGACAAGATCAAGCAGGCTCCTGATCTCATCCTCTTCTGCTGCTACAAGAAGGTCCATCTTTCCTGTTTCGCTCAGCTTCTTCGTATTGAGCTGATCCCCTATCTTTTTGAAATCCGATTCAGCAATCCTAAGCTCATCAGCTATTGCCAGGTCTATCTTCCTTGTCTTGTCTGTGACTGTCTGGATATGCATGACATTTACATGCTCATATCGGAGCTCTCCTGCTGAAGCAAGGATATGCCTTATAATCTTAGCTCTTACATGCCTCTTTGAAAAGAACCTGCCGTCCTTCACCTCATCAATCCTGCCTCTGCGGGCATAGAGATGATAAATGAAAAGCTCTGCTGCAAGATGCGCAGCAGTCCACTTCCTCAGTCCGGTTATAGAAGCGTGGTCAGCCCTTATCATTATTCTTCCTATCTTGCCTTTCGCAACCTCTTTCTCAGGGTTTAGGGCTACAGTCCAGGCAAGATCGCCTAATCCTATCATCCTTACTTTGATATCCTTGAGTTCAGGACAGGCGAAATCAAGGTTGTTATCCTTGCCTAATCTAGAATATATCTTATGCAAGAATGTCTTGAGCTCTAAGAAGAAAATTTTCTCGACATCTGTATGGCTCAGCTTTGGCTGAAGCCTCAATGATTGGAGCAATCCCATTATTATAAGTCCTGCCTTGACTTTATATTGCTGATTATATCTTAGCCTGGAGCTTTAGCTGCAGGACCAGATCTTCAAGTTTCTTAAGGTCGTACTTTATAGAGTCGAACTTCCGCCTTAGGTCTCCGTTCCTGAAATCGAAGAGCATCATCTCTCCATAAAGCCCTGAGACGAAATCTTTTATGATGACTGAAGTTCCATAATCTTCTTTTATAGCGGAGTTTATTGCTTTTCTCACAAGCTCTCCAGTCAGGTCGCAGAGGCCTGCAAGGTAATTCTCATTTTCAACACCCAGCTCCCTGCTTGTAGGTATCTTTGCGTTCTTGACGAACTCGAAGAAGCACATGGCCTCTACAAACTCCTGCTCTGCAACCTTGAAGCTCCCCTGAGAGAGGAGCAGTGCATCGCCGCCCATCATCTTGCTCAGCTCTTTCAATGCCTCTTTCATCTTCTTGGCATCAGCCTCTGCAGATTTCATATCAAGCCTATGGACAGAATATATCACTTTCTTAGAAAGGGATACCACATCCCTTGATTTTTTTATTATATCATCTCTTTTCTTGTCATACAAAGAAAGTTCTTTCCTTATCAAAGCAAAATCCTGTTTATTGAGCATTTTATCCCCTCTTTGAACCCAAAAAAAACAATCTTTCTTATAAAACTATCGTATTTTTAAAAAAAGCTCAGCAAAGTCTGTTAAAAGCTATTTAGGGCGTTTCATGGATTATTAAAAACGAAAGCTTTT
>CAYNQH010000244.1:0-2365 GCA_964399255.1 uncultured Methanosarcinales archaeon
CCTTTAGGATTGGTCGGAGGGAAAAGTATCCTTGTATCCTTGAATATAGTAAGCTTGACCAGGTTGTAGAAATCAATGACCTTGTTGGAGGAGCTCTTATTGACCAGATCAAGGCTGACCTCCTCGCAGACCTTGCAGCCAGCCACTATCATAGTGCATGAGCCTCTGCCTTCTACCTTCAATGTCAGCCTCCCGTCAATGCCTACATCAAAGCACATATAGTTAGGGTAGCAGTCAAAGCATATATCCCCTACGTTCATAGTGTCTACTACCTCTCCTTTCTGTATCACGAACACGTTCTTGTCAGCGCCAGACTCGACACTGCTCTTCATAAGAGGGAAAGAGTTTATGATAGGGCTTTTCAGGACCTGATCCTTCTTGTTCAGGTCTACAAAACATACCATATCTGTACCTTGAGGGAACGTAAAGGTCTGCTCATCAACAGAGCCAAACCTTGTCTTCTGCTTGCCTATAAGGCTCTTTAGCTTCTGCTCAAGCTGAAGCACCTCAGTATCCTTAGCTTTCTCCCTGAGCTGCATATAGGCTATTATAGCGAATATTATTATGAGGATAGAGACTACTGCCATGGCTATATATACTATAACTCTTGATTCTATCTCTCCTCTTTTATTGGATCTTCTCAATCTCTTTGCCAGTCTCTTATTCAAATAGGTCATAATAAGCAACCTTCTTCTGTGTCAATATATTCCATGCACCGTCAAAGCATGTGCCGTCAGGAAGTATAGGGTCCAATGACCTGTTGCTCTGGAGGGTCCAGGTCTCGCCTTCATTGTCGCCGCAGCATTTCGAATGTGTAACTGACCAGCATCCCGCTTCATTCTGCTGGTCGCATTCTCCCTGCATGTTCGGGATGAACTCCTCGCAAAAGCATCTCTCATGGAGGACGAAATTTACTATCCTTTTAAAGGTTTTCTTTTCATTATCTACACAGTCGAGATAGTAGCCATTATCATCAAAAGTAACAGTCATCTCCATCTCATAATCTTTGCCTGCTTCAGGGCATTCCTTGAACGTGAAATTAGTGAGTATCAAAAGGCCTGCCTGCCCGACTTTCGCCTTGTCAAAAAAAGCCTTGCTGCAGTCAGCCCATCCGCCACAGTCAAATGAAACATCCTCTATAAGGAAACGGTCATCAGTCCTGCCCCCTATGCTCTCATCATGAAGGGTAAAGCTCTGGGCTACCTTGGAATAGCCAGGATAATGCACAGAGATATTGTTAGGGCTTGGGTATGCTTCAAGACCCTGGCCGTACTCTACATCATCACATATAGCAAGGTCTACGATCTTAGCATCATTTCCTTTGTCTACATCATACCCTACAGTTGAGTTGCTCTTGACCTTATAATTGCCCTGGTTCAGCTTTGTTATATTGGTCCATACCAAAGCCCAATATGAATAGCTTAGGTTGACAGGGATAGTGCCGTATATGTCCATCTCTGCTATATTATCCCCTCCTTTCTTGTGATGGACGATCTCATTGAACTTCCACCAGGGAAGGGTATAGATCAGCTCTACAAATATATCAAGATACTCCTGAGCGCTCTTATTCACCTCATGCTCCCCTAACTTTGACTCGTCGAACGGGCCCCAGAGGATATCTGCATGCCTGAGCTTTTAGATGATGATGTAGTCTCTATAAGGCTTACAGCATTGCCCTTGTTGGTCATCATGTAGAAAAGCTGCTTGTTATCATCATTGATCTCCTTGACCTGCAGGAAGTTGGTGGAAGCGTCAAACTTATCTGCCTTATTGTTTATCACAAGAAGATAATTGTTAAGCTCTGCATACCACTGTCCGGCATTCTTGCCTGAAAGGACCTGTCTTGAAGGGGAATGCTCAACAATCTTATCGCTCGAATCAACAAGGATCTTGATATTAAACTGTTCATATTTTGGGGTGAAAGGCACAACAACGTCAAGGATGCCTGATTTAGTCACAGTTCCCTTTACATCTATCTCTTTCTCTTCTCCTGTAGCTATATTCTTCCCGGCTTCCCACTGGTATACCTTCATCTTGAAGCTCTTGTCAGTATCCTGATTTCCCCAATTGGCTATCCTTACCACCAGATTATTTTCCTGGTCAACTATAGGATCAGATGTCAGGTTTACCATGACAGGTATCAGGTCAACAAAGTCTATGCAATAGAAAGCATCCCTATTAGCCTGGGTGTTCTTATGTATGTATACTGGGAATACCTTCTCATCCTTGATCTCAGTATAATCTGCCTTGAAATAGGAATATTTGGTCCTCAGGCTATATGACATGTCTCCTGAAGCAGGCATAGGGCCTGTATACTGAAAGCTTATATAAGTAGGGACTACGCCTAGGCTGTCTACCTTTATCT
>CAYNQH010000245.1:0-2283 GCA_964399255.1 uncultured Methanosarcinales archaeon
TATGTACATCAATGCCTGCAGGAAAGCACCTATGCAGACAGCCTGCTTCCTTGACCTGAACTTCTTTATCAGCCAGTTGGAATAGAGCTCTGACAAGGATCCGAGGGCCTGAGGGAGCGACCCTAGAAGCCCTAGCTGTATATTATTGGCCTTGAGGAAGACTGCAAAGGCAGAGAAGAACGACTCCCCGAAGCCTACCATGGCAGAATAGAACGAGCCGTCAAGGACTGAATACCTCAAGCTCCTCTTTATCTTCTCCTCCTTTTCCATAAGACCCTCTCTTTTTGATATCCCTTACAGTTTCCTTTGAAATGACCTTGATCGACTTTGCTTTTTCAGAGCTCTTTTGAACCAAGGGAGTAATATTTAAAGCTTTCTAAACCAGTAGAATTCGATTAATCTAATCTTTTATACATAAAAGTCCAATCTCCGGCCTGCACATAATCCTGTTTTTTATACCACCCATTTAATCTATCATTCTTAGGGTCAACCAAAAGACAGGCTTCTTTTATCCCTCTCTTCCGGATGATATCCTCTGCCTTCTGCATCAATAGCAAGCCTATCCCTTTTTTACGTTCGCTTTCCTTCACGCAAAGCCTCCATATAAAAGCGTTCCATCCGTCTTCGACAACTAACACGCATCCGACGATCTTCTTGTTTTCTTCAGCTATTATTATAGACTCAGGATCCCGTTCTACCTTCCGCTTTAGGTTCTCTCTTGCTTCCCAGGTTTCATCATAGAGACTGCCTTCCTGAAGGATCTGTTTTACCTATTCATAGAAAGAATCTTTATAAAATTTGATCTCGACCATATTCTAGACCTGCCTGATTAATGTCCCTTTAAACTTTTTCCCTTCAATATAGCCCTCTATGTTCTTTATGTCCCTGCCGTTCAGGATAACGACTTCCATGCCTAGCTTCTGAGCTTCCTTGCTGGCTATAGGGTCAAAAGGTGCGTTAAGTCCAGGATCCCACCTGTTGCCTACAATCTTACGGAAGTCCTTCCAGGAGATATCTTTGATAAGCTTTGCATCCTTGAATCTCTTAGGGTCTTTTGTATAAGCATAGTCTATATTGCTGAGGTTTATCAGCTTCTTTATCTTGAGATTCTTAGCGATGAGCACTGCATCATAGTCTGTCGAGCAGCCGGGCTTCCAGCCGGCAGCTATCAGAACTTTCTCCTTGAAATCGATCTTATCATTAGGGTTCTTTATGATGCGCGGATGCGCTATATTCCTGAAGATTGTCCTGACCATATGGGCGTTCAACCTGGTTGCATGGATCCCAAGCCAGTCGAGGTCTTCTTTATCTACCTTGACAACTTTAGAGACTGCATCATTATATTTACGGCAGGTCTTGCCTCCGCCGGTTATCAAGACAAACTTTCTGCCTTTCTTGACCTGCTTCAGGACGAAATCCCTGAATCTCTTAAGAAATTCAGCATCTACCTCATCAGGGACTATCAAAGAGCCTCCTAAAGACATTATTATGGTCTCCTTTACTCCCTCTTTCACTACATCTTTTTTAGGCATTTTATTTGGTGTTATCAACAATATACTTGGGAAGTTTTTAAATGTTTTCCTTATTCAAATGATCTTTTTTACGGCCTATATTTTTTGGCTACATATTTTCCTGACTACTATGATTATAGGTCTCTTGGTAAGGTCTTTGACATCTCCTTGAGCTCTGCTATGATAAACCTGATTATGACATCCCTCTTAAGGTCTGAGAGCCTGCTTGAATATGCCAGCGTCATGAGGTCTGAGAGCTGGCACAGCATGTTGCCTATATCTTTCTCTTCTTTCTTCTCTTTCTTGAGATCAAGGATTATCTCCTTGGTGTCTTGCTCGAGAATTTTCCTTTCTTTGTTAAGGTCGTATTCAATCTCTTCCATCACCTTTTCAGGGCCTTTCTCCTCAAGCTCGTCCTTTCCATATAGGAAATTGCAGAATTCTTTTGAGATGATACCTTCTTTTTCCTCATCAGAGTATGAGCGTGAGGATTTTATCTCTTCCATAAAATCACCGAAGACTGCAAAAGCTTCTTCCATCTCAGCAGCATCCAGGTCTATAGGGTACTTTTTGATATAGGATGAGCCTTGCTCTTCGGCAAGCCCTACCAATATCTTTACTGTGAGGAGGATGAGCTTATCGTTTATGTAGGGGCTGAAGCAGAGAAGAGGCCTTTTCTTAGAGAGCTTTTGCAATGCCCTTGCCAGGTGGCCTAGTTTTAGATGAAGCCTTTCAGCTGATAAAGATTTTAGGAATATGGCCTTGATATCGT
>CAYNQH010000246.1:0-2270 GCA_964399255.1 uncultured Methanosarcinales archaeon
GACAACCGCGCGGCACGGTGCTGAGTTTGATGCATCGTGCCTTCAAGAAGCTTCACCTTGCTAAGAGGATGCTTGATCCGGCCATAGAACCTCCCGACAAGGTGGGAAACAGAATCCCCTAATGCAAGGACCATGATGCTCGCAAGCGCTATGTTCCTCTCGAACAGGACTAGTGCAACAAGCGCTCCTGCAAAATAATATATCTTTCCCCTACCAGGAAATATCTCTATCTGCTCCGGCCTCTCAAACCTGTCAAGGAACCAATGCACAAAAGGCAGCCTATTTTTCCTTGCTATCAGCGAAAGTAAAACCCCGAATATGAGGATGAAGAAAAGCACGAGCTCTGTGAATATCCCATAATAGACCATCAATACTATGAAAAGGCCTAAGAGCAGATGATAAGCCTGCCTTCTGAGCTCAAAAGATTTCATTTTCTCATTTTCTTTATTCTTCTGTAGATGATATAACCTGCAAGAAGGAGGACAGCCCCTACAAGCGTGACTATATTGAAATACTTGTTGATTAACCCCACTACAACAGCGCCGAACCATATTATAAGTATTGCCTCAAGGAAGAACCTTGCTCCTCTGCTGAAGAAGGACACTATGATAAACTTCTTGAAATCTAGATAGAACACTCCGGCAGCGATGGTAAACACCTTATAAGGGATAGGTGTGAAGCCTGCGATGCCTATAGCCCAGACCTCATATCTCTGGAAAAGATTATGGACCTTTGCTATCTTGCTCTTGCTGAAAAGCCTCTCAAGCACAGCAACCTCACCTACATATCCTATGAGATATCCGAACATACCCCCTATGGTGGATCCAAGAGTGCAGACAAGGGCATAAATAAGAGCGAATTCAGGCTTTGCAAGGCATAGCACTATAAGCAGTATGTCAGGAGGTATAGGGAAGAAGCTTGATTCCATAAATGCAAGTATGAAAAGGCCTCCTGCGCCCAAAGGCTCAAATGTATTCTTTGTCCATTCCAGTACAGGCAGAAATATCGACATGTCTATCCTCCGTATATCTTCCTCACTTCTTCAAGCTGCTCCTTAGAGCCTATGTCAAACCATCTTTCAGGGAATATGAATCCGTAGACAGGCTTCCTCTCTGAGAGATATCTCACGAAATCTCCGCCATTATCCATCTTCTCATGTTTCCTGACGCATTCTTCCAGGACATGGAGGTCCTCTTTTGAGAAAAGGTAGCACATCGTAGCAGTAAGAGAGGTCTTAGGCTCTTCTGGCTTCTCTTCAAAGCTGACTATCTTCTCATCTCTATCAAGCTCTACGACGCCGTACTTCCTGGCAAGCTTTGCCTTGTCCTTAAGGTCATAGACTGCTATCACGCTGCTCTTTTTTTCATTGAAATATCCTATCATATCAGGAAGGCTGAACTCAAAAAGGTTATCCCCTGCTATTATCAATATGTCATCATCTATCTTCCCTTCGGTGACCGCGAACAAGATGTCTCCTATAGCCCCCAGGCGGTCATCGTTGGATGTCGTGCCATCATTTAGTATCACTATCTCCTTTCCAGAGCTGTATTGTGATATCCATCCTTTGAATGTCTTGTAGAACTTGTCGTTCGTCACTATGAATACCTTGTCTATATCTTCTGCCTCTTCGATCTTCTCAAGGATATGCTGCAGCATCGGCTTGCCACCTATATCCAGGAGAGGCTTCGGAGTGTTCAGCGTCAAAGGATAAAGCCTTGTCGCATATCCTGCTGCAACTATAACTGCTTTCATCTCAGCACCACCTTCCTGACCTTCTCTTTTATGTATTCAGTCTTTATTATATGAGCTATCATCTTTGAGATGTCATTATACTCCCTCTCGACCTCGGCGTATATCCTGCCCCCTCTTATGAAGGACTTATCATGCTTGTTCCTGAATACCTCAACATCATTCTTATGCTTAAGAGGAGGGCCCTGCCATGTTGTCGTCTTTGAAAGCTGTTTCCTGTCAGATATGAAGTAAAACAAAGATTTCTTGTCCCTGTCCCAGGTCCAGCCCGAGTCATAGATCTTGAATCCGTTCATCATGCACTGCTTCTTTATATGCTCGAATGCCTTCAGCAGCTTTGCACCGACTATATCTTCCTTACCTTCGAGAGCATCTACCTGGAGCAGGACAAGCTTTGAACCTTTCCTCTTCTTAGCCAGAGCCTTGATCTTAGTCTCAGTCAGCTCTTCCTTGACAAAGAATTTCCTTGACGGCTTCTTCAGGAATGCTGCTGCAGCCTCCCTGAACTGGTCAAATCTCTC
>CAYNQH010000247.1:0-2264 GCA_964399255.1 uncultured Methanosarcinales archaeon
TTTCGCATCCTTGAAAAGGTGCTTTAATGAGCCTAGGATCTGTTTTGCCATGCTGCTATTGCTTCCGCCTATTGTTACGCTGTCCTCAAGCTTCTTCTCTTCTTTGTTCCTGCGTTCGTTTGTTGTCCTTATGGTGATTATGAACCTTTCCGAATTCTCGCATACAGCCTTGTAATAAGCTATATGTGCAAACTCTTTGCTTACTCTTATCAGATCCTTACCTCCTGTGAAAGCATAGGTGGTGTCATCGATGAAGAATCTTTTCCTCTCTGGGTCGAAGCTTGATATATCTAACCTGCTCCTCCCTGTGATGAAAAGTGCGAAAAGGTTTATGTCTTTGTCATCAAAATCTTCAGGAACATTTGGATGATCATCTATGTCTACCTTAAGGAATCTTCTGTAAAGCTCGAATGCGAACTGCCCTGTCATCTCTTCAACACCAACTCCGGCATAAGGGGCTATTATCCCTATCTTAGCTTTTGTTACTTCAGGCATCCTATAATGCCTTGGGGGGTATTCTGTGTTCATCCTGTTTCCGGGGGCAAGAACCGGAAGGCATTCTTCATATTCTGCGAGCTGCTCTGCATTTTCATATAAAGGTTCGCCTTCTTTGAACTTTTTTATCCTGCCCTGTATCCATTGGGTGAACTCTTCCTCAGGGGTCTGCGGAGGAGTCTGCGGTGTATGAGGATCTTGAGGGGTAGGTGCAGGAGCTGGTGCTGGAGCAGGGATCCCAGGAACTCCTCCGCTGTAATCCCCATAATCCGGCTTATTTTTGTCAAATCGCCAGTAGCACCATACCCAATGGTTTTTTCCTTTCTTGGAAGCTCCAAGGGCAAGTATCTTTTTAGGGAAGAGAGAGTTATGATGAGGTCCGTGCTTGAACTCTTCATCCTTCTCTGCATAGCCATGTCCTATGCGCTTGCCCATAGAAGGTCTAGGAGAAGTATTCTTCTTCCGGCAGCTGTTATAATCTTCAGCCTTGTCAAAAAGGAACCATATATAGTAAAATTCACCTTTCCCTCCGCTTACTGTATATTTGGCTTTGCTGTCTGCATTCTCTCCTGCAGGCGTCGTGATGATCAGATCATACTCTCCAGAGGGTGTGCCTTTTGGGACAGAGAGGTTTCTTATCTGGTGGCCTCCTGTAATCGTGCGGACCCTTATAGTTCCTGTTAGGTTATGCTCTCCTGCACTTGACCTTAGCCTGGCCTTTGTAGCTCCTTCAAGATATTTGCCTGTTATGACTATATTCTGGTCAAGGTTGTTTGGCGCTCCAGGAGGCTCTATCATGATAACTTCAGGAAGCCCAATGATATGGAGCTTTACATCGCTCTCATTGTTCTCTCCTGCAGGAGTGGTTATTATTATGTCATACTCGCCGGGCTGCAGTCCTTTTGGGACCACTAAGCATCTTATGTATTCTTTTCCTTCGTATATTTCTACGCTTATTCCAGGAGCAGCGGGAGTTAAGTCCTTTTCTCCATGTCTTGACTTTATCCTTGCCCTATTTGCTCCAGCTAGACTTTCACCTTCTATGTCTAAGAAGAACTCTTTATCATTAGATGCCTTTTCTGGGTGGATGCGAGTAACTCTGGGTGCTCTTCTAGTTGGAGCAGGAGGTGTTGGCAGCTTTGGATGGTGTGGGGGTGGTGTCTTAGGCGGTAGAGGGAAAGGCTTGAAGTTTTTAGTCGGCGCTTTTGGGGTCACTATCAGCATATAAGGTTTTAGCATCTTCCCCAGGGAGTTCTTTTCTATCCAGATATATCCTTCCCTGCCGAATCCTGCACCCCAACTGTTCCTTATCTTGAATGCCTTGATATTTTTTCCTCTGAAGTTATCTGTGTACCCTACCGCAACAACTGCATGGCCTCCTCCCAGGTGAGGTGAGGGATTATGATATATGTCTCTGTGATAGTCGACTGAAAAATCGTGAGGGACATATATTGAAAGGTATACCGGCAGCTCTTCCTTGACTATCATATCTCTGATATAGTCAAGGTCTGCTCCTGCTAAATCAATGCTTGAGATATAATTCCTCAGGAAGTCTTTACCTTCCTTTTCTGTGAGGGTATCAGGCTTTTGGCACCAGGTCTCATTATAGTGAGGATCACTTCCCATTTCTGGTGTTATAGGGAATGGTTTTGATCTCTTGTTATCCTTGCCATACATGCAGCTGGTTTCATCACATATGCCGAAATTTTTGACCGCGTTAAAGATATTTCTGGTCGACCCATATTCTACATCCCTAGGATGGGTCGGGT
>CAYNQH010000248.1:0-2232 GCA_964399255.1 uncultured Methanosarcinales archaeon
TTATCCACATTGAAGAATATGATTGTAGTGATGTAATCAGAAGGCCTTGTCCTGTTCTTTGCTGAGATTATTGTTCCGTCCCCATAATAGCCTACATCATCATTTGTAGGGGTAGCCATTATCTTTCCATTTGTAGTGTTTATCCTGATTGATCCGAAGTCTGTCTGTTCAATACCGAAGATCACTATATTCTCGTTAATGCTGACATTCATGTCATAGACCCAGGGAGTGTCTTCTACAAGGTTGAATACAGTATTGTAAGGGTCAGGATTCCATGTGAAGCTTGCTGCTCTGGCTGGATCTATGCATGAAGAGAGCAGTACGGCTATAATAAATATCCATGCTAAACCTCTTGATATCCTAATCTTACGCATTCTCTACCTCTTTTAGACGATCATAGAGCTTCTTTACCACTTTATAAACCTTTTTCTTCTCTTTAAGCCCCAGCCTTAGATATGTGCTGTATATCTTCTTATACATGCTCTTCCCTTCCTTGAACCTGCTTTTCTTTATCAGGAATTCGCACTCTCCTATCATCCTCTTGAGGTCCTTGAAGCTGAGCTCTCCTGGAGTTACAGCAGTCACTGCTGCGACGATCTTCTTTGCTTCCTCTATAAACCCTTTCAGGTCCTCTCTTGAGATCTCCTGGCCGGTATATTTTATGTGATATGCCCTGCTGTAGAATACCAGGAGCATCTTCTTGATAAGCATGTTGAGGTCAGTCTTCTCAAGCTCTTTCTTGAGCTCTTCAAATGTGAACTCATACTTTATCTTGAGGAATTCCTTGTAGAAATCCCCTATGATCCTATAGAACTCTTTGGATAGGTTAGGGATATTCTCCTGGTCCACTTCTGCCTCAAGCTTCTCGAGCTCTGATATTATCCTTAACCCGAGCTCCTTCTCCATTATTGTGACCTCTCTCCTGATAAGCCTGGTCTTGATAAGGACAGATACTACGACCCTGAATATGACCGGGCTTATGTACCTATGGACGATCATGGCTAAAACTGCCAGGATCATGATCAATAGGAGGATCTTTGCCGCCAGATTTGATGTCCCGAAGATTATAGGCATCTCGATACTCTTCTTTATGCAGGCTCCGCAAGGCCCTCCGCAGCCTATGTCAACCTCTCCTTGGTTCCTTACCTTATCATTGCAGGATGGGCAGGCGTTGCATGGTCCTCCGCAGTCTGTCCTTATCTCTCCATGGTTCTTGATATTGTCAGTGCATGTCGGGCAGGCGTTGCATGGTCCTCCGCAGTCTATGCCTTTCTCTCCCTGGTTTTGTATGCCATCTTCACATGTAGGGCAGGCAGGGCAAGGCCCTCCGCAGTCTATCTTGATCTCTCCCTGGTTCCTTATCCTGTCAGTGCATGTAGGGATGTATGTGCAGTTCTCAAAGACAATAGGGACCCAACGAGGGAACTTGCAGTTCTTGAGATCTACGCAATCCCTTGTCCTGTTGCCGTCAGGACGGCATGCCGACCATTCTGTACAGTTCCAGAAAGGCTCGCACATTACAGGTCCTGCGCTGCTTCGGCTTGGAGGCTGCATTGGGGGAGGCATAGGCTCAGGGACATTGATGACTATTATGGTTATAGTATTGGTGTCAGCGCTTGCTCCATAAGGGTCATAGGCTGTGAAGTATGTGAATTGGGTGCCGAACCAGTTAGGGTCAGGTTTGAACGTGACTACGTTCCTGTCGTCTATCAGGATCTTTATGTTAGTCATGTTCCTGTATCTGTAAGTAAGCCTGTCGCCGTCAGGATCTCTGAAGTAGTCATCAAGGTCGTAGCCTCCTTTTACAGTGTCCTCGAACATCGTTATCGGCGTTGGGAAGTCTGCTATCAGCTCAGGAGGATGGTTCTCAAGCCTTGCCAGCTCGCAAGGGTCAAGGCAGTAGTATCCTAAGCTTTCTGAATAGTTGTACCTGCATAACCATATCCCTTCCTTGGTGCTCTCTGCAACAAGGCCTCTCCTGTCTTTTACCTCGACTTTGAAAGAATAGTAATCATCCTTTAGGCCGTCAAGCTCTATCTCTCCTGTGCATGATCCTGATGTAGACTGTGCTGCAAGGTTTATGCTATCAATCTTCACAAAATCGCCTGAGCTGTTGTAAACCTTGACTGTGCATCCTGTGCTGTTAGAGGCAAAGCTTCCTGTGCTGTTGAAGTTCACGCCTATGCCGAGGTTCTCCCCTATATACCAGTCATCTATTGTCTTGCTTATCTC
>CAYNQH010000249.1:0-970 GCA_964399255.1 uncultured Methanosarcinales archaeon
AGATCGAAGAGTTCAGGGTAGAAGGAAAAAAGCAGAAGGTTTATGTTCATAGGAAAGGCGCGACAAGATCATATCCTGATACTCCTGCGCTCATCGCAGGAAGCATGGGCACTGCCTCATACATACTCCATGGCACAGAGAAAGCTATGGACCTTACCTTTGGGAGCACATGCCATGGTGCAGGAAGGGCCATGTCGAGGCATGCTGCTATCGCAAAGTTTTGGGGAGAGGATATAAAGAAGGATCTTGAAGCTAAAGGAGAGACCATAAAGGCTACAAGTCCTAAAGTACTTGCTGAAGAGGCTCCTGAAGCATATAAAGATATAGAGATGGTCATAGACACAGTCCATAATGCAGGGATCTCTAAGAAGGTAGCAAGGATGGTCCCTTTAGGCGTTATTAAAGGTTGATTAGTTTAAGATTGATTAGTTTAAGATTGATCTTAAGATTTAGATGAATATCTTCTAATATTTCTGCAAACCTTGCAAAAAATCTTAGGCAAACTTTAAAATAGATTGAATCTATCTTTTATCTATGGGGGCTAACCAGGTTTATTTGGACAGGGCATTGGAGCAGGAAAATTCTTATTATGAAGACTATGGCTCTTGCTCTTTAAAGTCAAAGATATACTCAGCAATGGCAGGCCTTCTGGTAGGATGCATTGCAGGATGTGCCATAACCTACTTCGGCTATCTGAAGCTTGATGCATACCAGCATAAGAGAAAAGCTGTGATAGTATCGGATCTTATAGACCAAAGAGAATACCAGAAAGCTGATGCCTTGCTCTCAGGGTTTATACAGGAAGGGGATCTTGATGCTAAAGATATAACCTTGCTGTCATCAAGACTTCTGAATCATAGGTCAGAAGAGGATATAGAAGCAGCCATAAAGGAGATTAATGCCTGTGCTATCAACGATGATTACATTTGCATCGCTGATAACGTCTCTTTCCTTGAGTCTGTCGGTGCTC
>CAYNQH010000249.1:980-2209 GCA_964399255.1 uncultured Methanosarcinales archaeon
GGAGGGAAGATGATTAGGCTAGATCTTATAAATGCGATAGTGTCCTTATCTGAAAAAGATCTTTTTGAGAGAGTGATACATTCCACTACTGAAGAAAGGGTCCATCTGTCAAGGATCTACCTAAGGAAGTATCCTTCAGGAGACAGGTCAGACATGGTTAGGGGGGGTTTTATCATTGACAGCCTGTCATCTATCGTCAAGGAGATAAAGAAAAACTCCTCTCCTGAAGATATATATAAAGGGACTGTCAAGCTCAATAACAATCTTAGGGATAACCTTACCAGCGAGGTTCTTGCCAACTATATAGATCTAAGTGTTGTAAAGGAGTTCTATAAAGATATAGGGAGATACATAAGCTCGATAGGGGAATTAAAGGCAGGGAATGTTGTGGAAGTTTCTTACCCCTCAGAAAGGGGATGGGATATAGGGTATTATAATGATCGCCAGAGGAACATCCCTTTAGGAAGCATAGGGACTATAAAATATATAGACGGTCAAGACAGAGCATGTGTAGATTTCACAGATAAACATATCCAGTGGGATTACTCTTCCTTCCGTTACTCATGTTGCAATTCTAGAAGTGCAGTATACCAAATTTCTGAGCTTGCTCCTGCAAAGAACTATCTATACTTCAAATACCTTCTTGAGAAAGAGATAGGGCTTACAAGAGAGCTTTTTGGAAAGGATAGAACATCCGATAATCATGAGGAATAGAATCCATAAAATAATCAGTTTTTTTGGGAAGTCCTTTAAGGTTTATATCTCGATGATCTTGCCTGCTTTCCCTACATTGATCACGCGAGTCTTGCCTACTTTCTCTTCTATGCCTTCAGCCTCGTGCACATGAGAGCAGAGAAGGATGTCAGGATGGAACTGGTCTATAGCCTTCTTTATCCCTGAGCTGCCCTTGAATATGTTTGTGAACTTTTCCATCTTTGTTCCTGTCGGATGTACATGGGTGACCATGATCTTCTTCTTCAGGTCTTTGACTTTTTCAAAGCCTTGCTTCAGGAGCCCGTATATCTCATCTTCCTTTATCTGGAACAGGCCTATATTAGCCCCGCCGCATCCGAAGAAGCCTACATCATGGTATGCGATAGAATATCCATGAAGGTTTATTGCGCCGTAGAGCTCTGCAAGGAAATCAGCTGTAGCTATAGTCTCATGGTTCCCTGGTATAAGTATGACCTTCTTGCCTTTCTTGACGAAAGGCCCTACTATGTTCTCTG
>CAYNQH010000250.1:0-2134 GCA_964399255.1 uncultured Methanosarcinales archaeon
GAGGGTTGATCTGCTCCCCGAAGATGTCCTTATCAGGATATGAGCTTGGTCTTGCCTTAATATCCCCATCATACCTCTGATGGTGCTGCCTTACCGCCTCGCTGATCCCGTTTGAATCTATCACGCTTACAAGCAGCTGCCCTATAA
The DNA here is from genome assembly GCA_964399255.1 of uncultured Methanosarcinales archaeon. Taxonomy (GTDB): domain Archaea; phylum Nanobdellota; class Nanobdellia; order Woesearchaeales; family CAYNQH01; genus CAYNQH01. The sequence continues at coordinate 148 of CAYNQH010000250.1, forward strand.
CAGGATGGTCTCTTATCTGGACAAACTCTTCATCGGTCAGCCCGCCATTCTTGTCAAGTATAGATGAATCTACGCCTACCTTACCTCCATCATGGAGAAGGGATGCGACTTCTATGCTCTTGCTGGGATATCCTATAGTCTCTGCGATGGCCATAGCATAATCCCTTACCTCATAGCTATGCTGGTATACCCAGGGATTCTTTGATTTTATTGAATCCAGAAAACCTTCTACAGCCATAGCATTTATCCTGTCCTCTACAGGGATCCTATCCATAGGAGCCATACCTGAGATCTCTACCTTATCTACAAGAGCCCCCATATAGGTAGATATCAGTTTTGCATAGCCAAGATCGTCTGAGCTGAACTGCTTACCTTGTGCAGCATTTATGTTTATGACCCCTGTAACCCCGTCGATCCTCTTTAGAGGTATGCTCATGAAAGACCCTGAAGATTTAGGGTCGATAAAAGGGAGTGCAAGCTGTGACTTGACTACATCAGATACATATAATGAAGAATCATTATCATAGACCCATCTTGATATCGAGCTGTTGCCTGGTCTTATGTAAGTATTGTCTATTATAGACTGATCGATCCCTAGGCCGACCTGTATCTTGAGCGCATCTCTTGAGTCTGCGATCATGACTGAACCTGAACTTCCGCCTATCTCATCTATAAGGTTCTCTGCGAGTATAGTATATACTGAATTTATGCTTGGGAGAGCATCATGCTGGCCATTGCCGATCCTTTTTATAGCTCCTGCTATAGCGAGCAGGTTCTCGAATCTTTCCCCATTCCTTCTCCTTTCAATGTCACCTACCATGTTATCCATCACCTTCACCTCTTCGCTCATAATAGCTAACGCTATCATGAATCTTACACTCTTTTCTCCTCCTATCTCCTTCTCAGCATAGCTTACGCTATGTTCTTTTCTTATTCTCTCCTTCTTGAAAAAAAGATAAAGCCCCGGCTAGCTCAAGAATAAAAGCTAACCGCCCCCAACAAATAAGGCTTGCCCCTTTTTCCCTTGATTGTGAGTCTTTCCTATCTTTCCATGCCTATATGCTGTCCCTCAACAGCTTTATTGCCTTGTTTCTCAAGGCACTATCGATGTTGATAGTGACCTTTCTCGTCTTTTTCCTAACGTCGCTCAACCACCCTACTTCCGCACTAACAAGTCCCAATTCGTTTAGATTTATCAAAAATGATCTTATCCTTCTCTCGCTCAATGGCTTGAGGTTGTATGATTCGCAGGTCTCGATATAAAATTTGTAGATATCTGCGCCCATAAGAAGATCCTTATGGTTCTTCAGTATAGACAGGTAAACCATCTTCTGATGCTTTGTAAGCGTAGAGATAAGATTTAACATATGGTCCCTCTCAAGGAGCTCGTCTGCTTCCTTGACCAGGTCCAATGTTATCTTATCTCTCTTCTTTGAGAGCGCTATCTTGGCGCATGCATCGAGCATCTCCATAGCTCTCCTTGCATCGCCATTCCTCTGCGCCTCAATCTCTGCAATTTTCCCAACGACTGCTTTCCCAACCACACCTGATTTGAATGCGTGCTCTGCACGGTCCATGAGTATATCTGCCAGCTCCTCTGCTGTGTAAGGGGAGAATATAACCTTGACCCTCCCGAATGCTGACTGTGTCCTAGGCTTTATGTAATCTCCTACCCTGACATCATTGGATATTATAAGCGTAGAGACATTTGCCTTTATCCTGTCGTTTATCCTGCTAAGCCTGTATAGGATGTCATCTCCTGATTCTCTCAGCACATAGTCTACCTCGTCAAGTATTATCAATACCTGAAGATGATCCTTAGCAAGAACCTTGCCGAACTCATCCAGAGCCTTGGTCCTTGTCCATCCCATACGAGGATACTGCTTGTCTGGATTAAGCTGGTTAAGAACTTCCATCAGTATCGTTGTCTCTGACCTGTTCTCAGAACAGTTGACATATCCTACCTTGAGCTCTACCTTATTCTTAT
>CAYNQH010000251.1:0-2131 GCA_964399255.1 uncultured Methanosarcinales archaeon
CCAAAAAAAGCGACAAAAGCACCAGTAATTTGGAAAAAAAAGCGATGGTACAGCCTTATGGCACCTGAAATCTTCAGAAGTGCCCTAATAGGTGAAACACCGGCATACAGTTCTGAAGAGGTCAAAGATAGGTATATAAAGGTCAACTTGATGAACCTGACAAGGAATATCAAAGACCAGAACATAAACGTCACGTTTCAGGTAGAGAAAGTTGTAGGGGAACAGGCCCTTACCGCATTCAGAGGATATGAGATCCTTCCGGCTTCTATAAAGAGGATAGTCAGGAGGAAGAGCGACAGGATAGATGATTCTCTTGTGATCGTAACAGCAGATAACATGGCTGTAAGGATCAAGCCTATCCTGATCACATACAACCCTGCAAAAAGCAATCAGATAAGCGCTATAAGGAAGACCCTAAGGTCTAACCTGTTAAGCTATGCATCAAAGGTAAACTACAGCACCCTTGTCCAGGATATAGTCGCAAAGAAGATCCAGAGGGACATAAAAGACAAGATAAAGAAGATAGCTCCTCTTAAGATCTGCGATATAAGAGTCCTTAAGCTTGAAGGGGTAAGAGAAGGACAGCCTATACCTATTGTAGAAGAATCACCTCAATCGACAGAAGAGCCTGCAGAAGCAGAAGAGGAGGAGAAACCAAAGAAAAAAGCTCCTAAGAAGGAAAAAGATGATGCAGAAGAAGAGCCTTCTGAAGACGAGGATATCGAAGAAGAATCTGAGGAAGACTAAAAATGCCAACCCCAAAAGTCAACAAAGGAAAATGCATAGGCTGCGGGACATGCGTCGAGGTATGCCCTATGGATGTTTACGCTCTCAAGGAAGGAAAAGCAGAGGTTATGAAGGGTGAAGAATGCATCGGATGCAAAGCATGCGAAGTTCAGTGCCCTCAGGAAGCGATAAAGATCGTCGAAGATAGCGAATCAGATGAATAAGAGAGAGATAATCCTAAAGATCAATTAAAATTTTTATTCTTATGATGTCAAAAAAAATATTAGCTCAAGGAGCTGAAGCAAGGATTTTTCTTGATAAAGATATGATCATAAAAGAACGCTTCGCAAAAGCATACAGGCACCCTCTTCTGGACTCAAAGCTAAGGCAGCAGAGGACAAGAAGGGAAGCGAAAGTTATAGAAAAGCTTGGTTCTATCGATGTAAGAAGGCCTGAGCTTATCAGCATGGATTATGAAGAAGGCATAATAGAGATGAAATACATACCAGGCGACAAGCTTAGGGACATGCTGTTCAAGGATCCTGAAGGTTTCAGCAGGAGGATAGGCCTGAAGATAGCAGAGATGCACAATAAAGATATCATACACGGAGATCTGACGACCTCAAACATGCTTGTCGACCATGACGGCGAGATCAATTTTATAGATTTTGGCCTGAGTTTCTTCTCTGCAAAGCTTGAAGACAAGGCTGTTGATCTCCATCTCCTGAAGCAGGCCCTAGACTCAAAACATTTTGATGTTGCAGACTCCTGTTTCAGAGAGGTAATAGACGGATACTCAAAGAATTCTAAAGAAGCAAAGGAAATCCTTACCAGGCTTGATCAGGTAGAAGGCAGAGGAAGGAACAAGAACAAGTAGGATCAGATAAATATTATCTTGATCTGACCTTAGACTATTAGAGATTACTTATAATCTCTCCAGACATGCTTGCACTTCTCGCATTTCAAGAACTTTGTTTCCGGCTCATCGCTGGCCCTAGTCTGGATCAACCAATAGTAAGCTTTACCATGCCCGCATTTAGGGCAGTCAGCAGCAGTGATAGGAAGTATCTCTATCTCCTTTTCAATTACCTCTACTTCAGGCTCGTCTCCTTCATGACTGCCTGCTGGGTATCATCAGAGGTATACCCGCAGGAACATGCCATTATGGTCTTACCATCTTTCTTCTTTGGTATCAACAATGAACCGCATTTTGGACAAAACATTCATATCACCTCATTACCTTACCTTGTTTATCATGCCTGCTAAAGAATCCCAGATATTGATCGCAGCTATCTTCACATACCCTAAGTAAGGTATCCTAAATATTGCATTCCCTATTATCTGGCTCTCAGAGATCCGGGTCTCATCTATCAGCCTGACCTTCCTTCCATCCGGCGAGAGATTA
>CAYNQH010000252.1:0-2097 GCA_964399255.1 uncultured Methanosarcinales archaeon
TTGTCCAGAGCTTGAATACCAACGACTCTTCACTTAACATAATGGTTTATTTACCGGCCGATAATATAAATCTTTCCCTTTCTTTAAACAAAAACTTTAAATATTATGGTTGCATATATAACTGTATGAAAATTGCAACCGCACAAAAGATATCGATTGAAATGACCTTTTATTCTTGCGGTTGTTGTTCTTGCTGTTGGTCAAGCAGCTGTAGCAGTTCCAGCATCTCTGGTGCATGATCTGCTCTCATCTGCTGTCCTGTTCTGGAAGGCTTTAGACAAGCTATGCCTTAGGGTCTGGAAAACCTATTCTGGCATTGCATGTTTTCTGCTTTTGGGCTGCAGGTGGGAAGGGCTGTGAATCTTTAATCTGGCTAAACATGTTGTAACATAAATTCCTATAGGTAGAAGTTTAAAAAAATGATGCAAAGGCATGGAGGTAGGGAATATGAACATATTACTTGCGGATGGATTGCATGAGGCAGGGATCGAAAGGCTCATGCATAGAGGATATCATGTTGAGAATATACACGGTAAAGGAGAGGACCTTACCCGGAAGATAGCAGGATTTGATGCGCTTATAGTAAGAAGCGCTACAAAGGTTACAAAGGAGGTTATAGATCCTGCAGACCTTCTGAGGGTTGTTGGGAGGGCAGGCGTGGGTGTCGATAACATAGACCTTGCTGCTGCAAGAAGCAAAGGCATTGCAGTGACCAATGCTCCTGAGGGCAACACGAATGCTGCGGCCGAGCTCACTCTTGCACTCATGCTCAATGTTGCGAGAAGCATCCCCCAGGGCTACAGCTGCCTTGCAGGATGCTCATGGAGCAAGAAGAAGTACCAGGGCGTAGAGCTTTACAGCAAGACGCTTGGCATAATAGGATATGGCAGGATAGGGAGGAGAGTTGCAGACCTTGTAAAAGGATTTGATATGAAAGTGATAGTCTACGACCCTTTTGTCAAGGAGAACGGCTTCAACAATGTAGGGATGGAAGAGCTGCTGAGCGCTTCAGATTTCATTACTGTCCATACGCCAGGACTCGGCAGGCCGGTCATAGCAGGCAAGGAGATCAGGATGATGAAGCCTACAGCATATCTCATCAATGCATCAAGAGGGAAGAACATAGATGAAGGAGATGTCTACGATGCTCTGAAGGAAGGAAGGATAGCGGGAGCAGCTTTTGATGTCTACGAGAAAGAAGGCAAAGAAGGCCAGGAGTTCCGCAATAGGCTGTTCGGGCTTCCTAACTTTGTAGGGCTGCCTCATCTTGGCGCATCTACAGAAGAGGCTCAGAGACGCACTGCAATAGAGATAGCTGATAATGTGATAGCCTATTTTGACAAGGGCCCTGAACATATCAACGACCTTTGCAGGTAGTCTATCTTATTTTTATTCATTTTATAGTATAGTTACTTACTCAGGACTCCCAAAAATTTAAATACTTAGCAGGGCCCTTGATTATTCAGGGAGAGGGCATCTGGGGTATTTAGATAATAGAGTAATACTATGCAATTAGACTTTGGGAGAGGATATCATGCTTGAGATAATGATCTGGATATTTGGGACTTTGCTTATAGTAACTATATGCATAGCCCTGGCAAAGAAGCAGGGCCCTGTGTATGTGATAGGGCTTTTTGCATCACTTTATGTGATAGCTAATATTCTTGCGAACAAGGTTGTCCAGGTAGGTCCTTATAATGTTACTGCAGGGATAATAACCTTCTCGCTGACTTTCTATCTTACAGATTTCCTTTCAGAGATCTACGGTAAGAAGGCTGCGCAGAAGGCGATATGGCTTGGATTTTTTGCACAGGTAATCCTTGTTTTCTCTGTCTGGGTTGCTATAAACTGGGCCCCTGCAGAATTCTGGAAGAACCAGGATGCTTTTGCAGCCACCTTAGGCCTTACATGGAGGATTGTCATAGCATCTCTCGCAAGCTATCTTGTCAGCCAGAACCATGATGTCTGGGCCTATCACCTATGGAAGAGGATAACCAGAGTAAAGCATCTTTGGGTAAGGAACAATGCATCTACCATAGTGACCCAGGCCATATATTCCTTAATGTTCACCTTTTTGGCTTTATACGCAGTATTCTC
>CAYNQH010000253.1:0-1607 GCA_964399255.1 uncultured Methanosarcinales archaeon
TTGATAAGCTTTGTCAGAAGCTGGGCATCGCTTACAAGGCCTGCCATAGTAAGAGCCATCTTATCGTTCAGGACATGTACTTTCTGGAACTTCTTATCTGCGATCATCCTGCCAGCGGTGACTCTCTTATCAGCAGCGAGCACTATGCCGTCTTTACATACGATTCCGACTGTTGTCGTACCGGTTTTCATGACATTCTTAATGTCTTCTTCCATTTAGATACACCAGAACTCCTTTGAGAAGTATTAACCTTACTGAATAAGCGGGTAATATTTAAATCTTTCGGTTAAAAAGCCTGTTTACTATATCTATCGTGTATAATATCATGGCCTGAGCCTGCTCATTTGTAGGCATAAACACTTCCTTCTTCTTATGCACAGAATTGATCCTTGCCTGGTTAACAAGATGTATCTGCTCTCCTATTCCCGGGTCAAGGGCTACATTTTTCTCCTTAAGCTTGGCTACAAGCTTCCCAAGGCCTATCCCTGGCTGGGTCTCTAGTATGTCCTGGCCTGTTACCTCATAATATTTCCTATGCAGGGCTACTTCAAGTATCCTTCCGCATAGTATTACAGAACTCCTGTAGAAACCTGCGTTGAAGCAGTTCTTCAGTTCGGTCAGGTCAAGCATGAGCTCAGGCTTTATCTCATTAGGCATGTTCTCTATCTTGAAGGATATTGAAGCAAGCCTTTTTTCCTGGACCCTTATGGTTGAGGAGAACCTTGACATCGCGTTGGCTATCCTGAGCAGGTTAGGCAGGTTGTTCTTGTTGCATTCCCTCTCTAGGTCTTGTATCATCTCTCCCAACTGGCCGAGCTTGTCTTCAAAACCTTCTCTCTTTGCCAGAGCCCCTATCTCCCATAAAGAGTTCTTCAATGCCACGATGCTGTTCTTTACAGAGCTTTGGTAATAATCAACCTGCTTGTCCTTGAAAGAATATAATGTCTTGCCTATGTCAGGCTTCTTATCCAGCTTGATATCCTTGCTTATCAGAGTGGTAACTGATGTCTTCAGAAGCTCTATGTTCCTCTTGAATCTCCTCAGCTCTTCCATATCTTTTCTTAGGGAAGTTGAGTTAATAAATTTTTGGTTTTTATGAGGGGATCTTTGCTAGTTTTCATGTAGAACTCTTATAACCTTATATCTTATAGTGCATTCTTATCTCCTTTGGAGGAATATCCCTGCTATCAAAAGAAGTAATGCAAGTTCAGCGCCTATTATGATCATTATTGTCCTGTTCTCCTCTATGAATGAAGGTTTCTTCTCTTCCCTTATTATCCTGGGCGGCTGGGGAGTGAATACTACCTCTACCTGAGGTTCTGCAGGCTTGGTGCTCTGGATAGTGTTTGAACTTACTGCAGTCATTGAAGTCATAGATGTATATTCTGCCTGGTCTGTTAGGGTAGCTGTCTGAATGGTTGATGTTGTGACTGCAGGGGTCTGTCCTCCAATGCTGCAAGACTCTATCGTCAGATCGCTTGTAACAGTCTCCTTGCTGCCCCCATCATCATAGAAGATGTCTATCCTTATAGGGTATACTCCTGGAGGAAAGCTGTTATTTATGAAGATGTTGAAGCTCGTATCAAAATTGTTGTCATCATCATAAG
>CAYNQH010000253.1:1617-2086 GCA_964399255.1 uncultured Methanosarcinales archaeon
CTACCTCAAAGCTCGCATTCTGGTATAGTCCTATCATATCATTGGTCACTATAACCTCTCCTTCTTCATCTTTTGTGCCTATATTTACAAGAGAGACTGCTGCCTGGACCATCTCTCCGCATCTTGCATTCTGTCTCCTGAGCCCAGCTTCATAGATGTAGAGCTTATGCGACTCTTTGGTCACCTTTACAGTATAGTTTATCTCAACTCTCTGCAGCGTGTTGTTATCATCATATCCTGAGACTTCAAGGAGCATGTCATACTCATCCTCATCGACCTCTATGGGCACCTTGAACTCGAGCTTTACTGTCTCCCTGTCTCCTGCGTCAAGGTCGAAATCATCAGCTTCCTCTTCAAGGTCATCACTGTCATCTATATCATATATGATCCCAAGGGTTTCGATTCCTTCTATCGCTATGTCTGTGCCGCTTGAAAATTTGTTGTCTACCTTTATTGTCACGGATATGGT
>CAYNQH010000254.1:0-2074 GCA_964399255.1 uncultured Methanosarcinales archaeon
TCATGGGATACCTTACGCAAGAGGCCTTCTCCCAGCTCCTATCAACTACAAAGAGATAGAGCCTATGCTTGAACAGGTCAAGCACGAGGTAGATATAAGGAAGAGTGATATAGCTGAGATAATCTCAGGACCTTTCAAGAGAGAGAAATGCAAGATCACCAGGATTGACAAGACAAAAGAGGAAGTGGTGGTAGAATTGCTGGAAGCAGCAGTCCCTATCCCTATAACAGTCAAGATGGATGCTGTCAGGGTGATAAGGAGAGATAGTGATGATGGGCCAGAAGAGTAGGTTTTACAAAAACCTTTATATATGACCCTCAAATTCTCAGGATAACATGGCAAAAAATACAGTAGAAGTGCTTATAGAAGGGGGAAAAGCAACCGCAGCCCCACCATTAGGCCCAGCTTTAGGCCCTCTGGGAGTCAATATCGGCCAGGTAATAGCTGACATAAACAAGAAGACAGAGAGCTTCAAGGGGATGCAGGTGCCTGTCAAGGTCACAGTAGATTCTGAAACAAAGAAATTCGAGATAAGCATAGGAACTCCTCCTGCCAGTTCACTTATAAAGAAAGAGGCTGGAGTTGATAAAGGAGCAGGCAACCCTAAGACAGAGAAGGTTGCAGACCTCAAGATCGAGCAGATCATCAAGATTGCAAAGATGAAAGAAGACTCTCTCCTTGGGAAAGACCTTAAGGCCAAGATAAGGGAGATAGTCGGAACATGCAATTCTATGGGTGTCATGGTAGAAGAAGTCTCTGCGATGGAAGCATTGAAGCAGATTGCAGAAGGCAAGTTCGACAAGGAGATCGCCTCTGGAAAGACAGAACTTTCAGCTGAAGAGCTCAAAGAGATGGAAGAAGAGAAAAAGAAGCTGAAGAAGGATCTGGAAGAGAAGAGAGCTGTATATGAATCAAGGGCAAAAGCTATAATGAAAGAGATGGAAGGTAAGGAAAAGTCTGCAATGAGGAAGAAGATGATAGAAGAGAAGATACCTGATGTCATAATCAAAGAGCTAGTGCCAGAAGACAAGAAAGAAGCTCCTAAGAAGTAAGACCCTTCAAGATAAGTTCTTTTAATTTTTATACTATTTTAACCTAAGATCAGGTCAGCCTATCTTAAAAAGAAATCTTTCAGATGAAACTGTGCAAGACAGAGAGAGGTTGATCTTAAGCCTGGGAGGGTTCTTCTATATTTTTATTTCTTATCCTGTTCTGGAGGAGACTTCTGTATCTTAGGGTAAGTACCTGGCTGCATGAACACCTTCTCAACCTTCACAACAACGCCTTTTTTCTCCTTTATGATATCCCTAGATATCATCTTTACCTTGCCTAAAGCGACCAGCTCGTCCTTAAGGGTCATTATAGCTACAGTCTCGTCTACCTGTATGTCAGACTCCACCTTGCTAACCCCTGGAATCTTAAGATCCGCCCCATGGCATACTGTATCTACAGTCGTGTCAAGGACCCACACCTTAGGAAGGTGCTGGACAGAATTCTCTACAGGCTGTATCACCTTACGTATGAATGTCTCATTGCCCTCACTCTTATAGAACCATAATGCATCTGTGAGATCCTGCAACGTAAACAGGGTTGATTCGGTAAAAGGCCCTGCTTTTGTCCTCCTAAGCTCAGCCATATGGGCTCCGCAGCCAAGCTTCTGGCCGATATCATGTATTAGCTTCCGGATATATGTCCCTGCCTGGCACCCTACCCTGAACAGGACGTCCTTACCTTCTATCTCCATTATGTCCAGATAATAGATCTTCCTAAACCTCCACTGCCTTTTCACAGAAGACTTTATCGGAGGGAGCTGTTTTATCTTCCCTACAAACTCGTTTATAGTATCCCTGACCTTCTTCTCTTCAATCTCATCATGCATATGCATTATAGCTATATACTCCTTCCCTGCTACAAGAAGGGTCTGGACAACCCTCGTTGCCCTCCCCAACGCGACAGGAAGGACTCCTGTGACCTTAGGATCAAGGGTGCCTGAATGGCCTGACTTGTTTATCCCCAGGATCTTCTGCACAAAAGCGCTTACCTGATGGCTTGTCGGACCTCTCGGCTTGTCTAT
>CAYNQH010000255.1:0-2071 GCA_964399255.1 uncultured Methanosarcinales archaeon
CACAGGCATTACAGCAGAGATTGCCGTAGGCACAGTGATTATCTTATAGATGTTCATTATTAGGCTGTAGGACATGAGAACCATGCCAACAAAGCCGAGAACAACCCCAAAATAGGCAGCATATTTTACTATTCTTGGGAATTTCTTTGCTATGCTATCCATAGACTTTAAGCCTAGCTTGGTCTTATACAGAACAAAGTAAAGCAGTGGAAAGACCAGCTTCTGTAGATCTACCTCTTTCCGCTTCTTTATAAGAAAAGCCGTAAGAAAAAGGATAAAGACAATAGCAAGAATGCTTTGAAAATCCATTTTATTTCTTTCTTACTGGTCTTAATTCCTTATTTTTGCATTTTCTGCAGCTTATCTTCTTCTGGATTACCTTTATGTTAGGAGCACGTATCTTACTCTTGCATCTCCTGCAAACGAACATATTCTTGAACATACGCGCTTCTGCTTCTGGAAACTTTGCCATTTTCTTACTCCGGTTTTACCTGTTTTATTACTTTCTCTCCCAGGACGACCCAGTAGAGTACTGTTGAGCCTTCTACAATCTGGTCTTTGAGCTCTGCTGGGATCTTTAGGTCGAATGTCTCAAAAGTCTCTGCATCCATGAGATTTCCCATATCCCCATGTATCGAAAGGACCTGAGCATTCTTCTTTTCTATTATAGGTACTTCGACAGTATCATGGCCTGGCAGGACCATAGTCCTTTTCTTCTCATCAAGAAGGCCTACTGCAGTCAGATTTACTTTTGCATGACCATGTTTCCCTGGTCTGGATATCTTCAAGTCAGTGACTTTGCATGCAGCGCCGTCAATGACGATTGTGCTTCCTTTCTGGACGCTAGACACTTCTACAAGTTTCCTTTCCATCTTACAATCCCTCTGTTTTCATATTATCATAGGCCAATTTTATATCTTGTGCCTTTACAGTCTTCCTGCCTGTATGGGTCGCGAGCTTTATTGCTCTTAAAGCGATCCTCTCTGCGATGTCTTCTATAACATTCTTTAAGGCCATCTTAGCTTTATCAGAGACTCTCTCAACACCCATCTCGGTGCCGGATTTCTTGATTATCTTCTCCATTGCTGCTAAGGGCAATAATCTTTTTCCTACCATTTTAAAACCCCCTTTGAGCTTTTGTTTTGATTGGGTTACAGGTAATATTTAAAGCTTTCTATGAAGGGGGCTGTTATGGGCCTCTTTAGTTGAAAAAGGCTTTAAAAATCTTCTTTATGGTGTTTTTGGGCCGTTTCTTCGGAATTCTCTTCAGCCGTGCTTCGATTTCCTCTCTGTTTTCGAATACCTTCTCTAGTTTCCTGAATTTTGCATCATGATATCTTGTTTTTATACCTTTCCTCTCGAACTTCCTCAGCTTATGCAGGATCTCATGGTACATCACATAATCCATAAGCTGGGTGTCTTCTGCAAGGGCCCTGCTTATGGTTATCCTGTCTGTCTTGAAATTATATGTTCCTAAGGTTGTGGTGCCGCTGCCCCATCTTAGGTTAGGCTTCTCTATCTGCCCGAAGAAATACCTCTCATTCACCCTGCTGAAAGATTCTTCCAGCACCGGATGAGTTTCAGTCTTAGGTATTGCTATATGTATGTTCTTTACAAAGCTGTTATACAGGTCTATGTATATGGTTGTTGCGGGTTTTTTCTTCAGCAGCTTTACAAGAAGCTCTTGTATCATACCGATCTGTATCTCCCTGCTCACGCCTTCCCATTTCCTGCTAAGGCTGAAGGTCATATAGCTGCCTCTCAGCCTGACATTTGCGTTGTAGTCAGAGAATCTTCCAGAGTAGTTCAGTCTGGCTACATAAGGCATGTGCTCTCCGGGGTAGATGCCTTTGAATGATTCTTCTACTATGTTCATCTTTACTTTTGTTTCTCCTCATTATTTTTTGAAACCCGCTAACATATAAATCTATTGGGTATCATCAAGCCTTAAAATTCCTTTAATGATATCTCTTTTATTATGCCTCTTTTATTATACCTCTTTTATTATACCTCTTTTATTATACAGTGGGGATGACGAAAACTTTTTATAAGCCCTTCCCTTATTATAATA
>CAYNQH010000256.1:0-2069 GCA_964399255.1 uncultured Methanosarcinales archaeon
AAGATAATAATTGACAGATGAGTGTATATATAATACTGCTATCACAAGGAGGATGATAGGCAGATGGTACAGGCAGTTCTTCCTTGTTGAATCCCATGAGGTGAAAAGCCCGGTCACAGCAAGAACTATAGCAAAAAAGCTAAGGCCTTCGAAAGAGCCGAAGCTTGCTATAAGAGAAGTGAAAAAGTTAGGGTTTTCTATAAAAGAGTATGAAGGGTATAACACAGGGCTGTAGAGGAAATAAAGTATCATAAGTATCCCAAAAACAAGAAGGAAGTCCTTCCCCCGGTCATTATATACGCTATAAGCGAGGACTATGAATAGCACTATCACCATGTTAAATATGCTGAACATGGAGACTATCAAGAATAAGGCTGATGAAAGCGCAAGATTCATGCGGGTCTTCTTCTGGTAGAGATAGAACCCTAAGAGGGTCAGGCAGACAGCAAGTGAGTGAGGGTTAGAAGTTGCAAAAAGGCTGATGAAAGCAGGGCTTAGCACCAACAATAGAAGGACGACAAAGCGCCGGTTAGGATCAAGCTTCGCCTTCCTGAGTATCAATGAGAACAGCAATATAGTGGCCATGCCTGCAATGAAAGGTATAATCCTTGAAGCAAGGTCGAATCCTGAGAAGTATGAAGAGGCTGCAAGGATATAATGATAAGGTGTAGAATAGAAAGGCCTTCCTGAATATACCCGATCATCAGATCCTCCTACTTCGCCTGCAAGTATGCTCTCAGCAACCCTGATATGGTAATATTCATCAGGGATAAGGAATATCGGCTGATGATTTACCACCTTAGAGGCATAGGGTATCGCAAGGAGGACTATCGCGATCAGGAATATATACAAAAGATTTGCCTTTATCAGTTCCTGCCTCATCTCGCCCCCATCCTGCATAATGACCTGTATATCTCTATCCCATCTTCCATATATTCAAGGTCAAAGCAGTTCTTGTTCTTCGTATATGACAATCCTTCTATACCATAAGCTTTCTTCGTGCTCTCAGACAGCAGGATATGGGTTATGCCATATTCATTAAGTATGGATACCGCCTCTGTCTCAAAATGGGTAGTGTATACCTTATCAAGGTCTGAGAACCTGCTGTTTATATCTTTTATAAGCAGGAATTTAGTGTCCATAAAGTTTTTTCTCTTGGCTAAGGATGTAACAAGGTTGCCTTCATCAAGGCTTGTCATGATCACCTCATCTTCTCCTGTATTCTGGTTGAGCCATCCCATAGCTTTTATCTTCTCTTCAGGCACGCTGTTCTTTGCTGTCTTTGAGGCAAGAGCTATAGAAGGTATGACGCTTGTAATGAAAAATGTGACATAAAGAAGCAGTATGAACAATGCAAGAAAGCCTGCAGCCCTTGTCTTTTTTATGTAGTCTGAATAGGATACATAACCATAGCCGAAAAGCAAGGCCATTATCACGCCGAAATAAAGGTATCCTACTGCAGGCTGGACAAGCCTCAGCCAGAGAAGCGCTGTCATCGACAAGGCAAACGCTATCAGAAGGTATATCTTCTTGTCCTGCTTCCTGAAAAGATGGGTGTATACAGTGTAGATGCCATAGGTTAGAGGGATATATCCTATCATGTACATCGCATCAAGTATGCCTGTCTCAGTGAAATAGTTCTGGAGCAGAGAGACAGGGATATTCCTCCAGATGATGCCAAGGCCATGTGCCATGAAGGCGTTCTTGTATATTATGAAATCGACCCAGAATACCAAGAATGTTGAGAAAAGTATAAGTTCAATCTCCTCCCTCTGAAGCTTCATCTTCTCCAGCTTGATGAGGAGCAGGTATACAAGGAAAGAGGCTACAATAAAGATTGCAGAAGGATGCATAAGAGACAGCAAGAGTATGACCAGGACAAAAAGAGAGACATTGAGATCATCCTCAAGGTTAAGGAAGTAATATACTGCGAGGAAAGTCAGAGGCACTGTCAAGGAATATGGTGAGATATCATTCACAGTAAGCCCGAAAAAGATTGGGACAAATCCTGAAAGGAAAGAGGTGAATAATGCTGCACCCCTATCTTTTGTAAGATTAAAAGCTATAAG
>CAYNQH010000257.1:0-2069 GCA_964399255.1 uncultured Methanosarcinales archaeon
CTGCCTGATATAATCCTCTAATGATATCAGTTGGTATCCTCTCTCATATATCTTCTCAAGATGCCTCCTGAAATCTGAAGGAGTTACCCAATATCTCTGGTTGACATCCCCTATCTTATGGTACATAAGGATAGGGATCTTCGGGAGGTTATCAGAATAGGGCCTATGCTCAGCAGGCGTGCCATGTCCTTCTTTGGGCTCTTCTTCTATTATATCAACTATAGACGGCCTGCCTGATCCCTCAGTAGATCCGTCGATACTGCCAGGGATACCTCTTCCTATCCCTCCCTTGTCTTCCAGGTCAAGGCTATCCTCCAACTTCTGGACTAAGGCAGTGCCAGGACCATAACTTCCAATACCTTTCTTATTATTGATCATATCACTATGAGGTATCATGCAGGTGCATCCTGCAAGGGCAAGGAAGACACCGATGTTTGTGGCCATCCTGGTGTTCAGGATCATCCTTCCAGAGTAAGGCTCTCCTGTGAGCTTCTCTGCAGCTCCAGAAAGAAGGTCCTTGAAATACCTCTCAGGATCAGACTGCATGAAAGAGCTATATGATTTAAGCAGATCTTTTTTCATCTTAGAGATGCTATCTGCTCTCTCCCTCAATCCTATGTCTGCACGTCTATTGATCACCTCGACCCTTTTTGCTATATCTGCAAGATCCTTCGGTATGTCCTGCCTGTTAATTGAATAAAAGTTCATCTCTCCGGCAAGCTCTAGGTTTATGCTTCTTATATCCTCGACATATGAATCAAGGTCTGCAGAAAGGCTCTTTTCATCTATTTCTGATATCGCTGCGATAGAATCTTTATAGGATCTCTTCAAAGAGCTTACGCTCTTCTTTGCCTTCCATATCCTGAGCGGCTTTGATATTACAGGCATTAGATAAGCCTGGCTGCTGCATAGTGAATAAGGATTCCCCTCTATCTTCAGGCATTCATGTTCGAAGATATCATGATCCTGCTCAATCTCCTTAAGGGCGGCGAGCTGGCTGCTTATCTTGTTGAAAAGCTGGGAGCCTTTAAGGTAGATCTCATCTATCCTTTTCTCTATGTCTTTCTCCCTGCTGTACCTGCTGTCGTTGTCCTGTATATCCTTTCTCCCTTTTCCTTCCCCCTTCAGGGGCATCTTTCCTGATATTGTTCTTAACATAGCTATCGCTACCTCGATCTTTTTTCACAAATAATTTCCAGCTTGGTCTTTATTCAGACTCTATCAGGGAAGGTCTTGATACCAGTTCAGGAGGTATCCTTACCCTTTCCCTGCTGAAAAGCATCGAACCTTTCCATCTATCTCCATAAGATGGGTTGAATCTCTGATTATACCTAAGGATAAGGTCTGCATTGTTCGCGTTTCCTGTGACTTTCCTTGCGACATCAACAAGCGTCTCGCAGTTGTAGCCGTTGTTGCATTGAGGCACCTCATAGAACTCTCGAGGTATGACCTCATCTGAAGACCTATTGGTTCCCTCTACAAAAGCCATGTTGATCACCTGAGAATAGTTTGAGATCTCCCCCTGAGGCACCCTTATGATCTGGCCTACCTCTATGAGGCTCGGGTTGGATATCCTGTTATATCTGGCAAGAACCTTATAGTCAGAAGGGTTTCCTGTCACCCAGCCTGCAATCTTCGAGAGAGTATCATGGCGCTGGACTATGTATAGATATTCTTTCTGGTATTTCGCTCTGGTCTTTGGAGTGGGCGAAGGTCTTGCAGCAGGTTTATTTGGGATCTCCTCTCCAGAGACAAGGCTGATGCATCTCTCTGCCAGGCTTGGTTGCTTTCTTACAGGAGCAGGTTCGGGAACATGTTCATCGTATCTTGAACTGTCTGAATCTGAAGAAACAGGGATATCTGCAATCCTTACTGCCTTCTGCTTAGGCTCTTCCTGTGCAGCCGGTTCTTCTATAGGCAAATGATCGTAGGCTACTTCCGGCCTATGGCTATGGCATCGTGGACGCTTACGCGGCCGTGCAGGCGGCGTTGGCACTACGGTAGCGATAGCGGTAATAATTACGGCAGACCCGGGCCGTAAAGGCGCCACGCCGGACGAGGCCGTGCCG
>CAYNQH010000258.1:0-1243 GCA_964399255.1 uncultured Methanosarcinales archaeon
CAAGATCAGGTTGGCGACTATTTCTCTGATTGCCTTATATCCAAGACAGATATTGAACTTATGGAATCCTCGTTGAACCTTATACAACCTACGATGGAAGAGATACGCTCTCTGATAAGAGAGAACAATCCTGTTTATGAGAAGGTCAACCTGCAGCGCACAGTGGTTATATTGCAGGCATTATCCAGCCCTCTGCTCCGGAACCTTACCTTTGCTAAGGACATTTCATTCTCCCAGATGAAGACTATAGAAGAGATGACCTTCCTTCTTAACCAGATACCTAGGCCGGCCTCTCCTGAAGAGAAGAAGAAGCTGGACAGCAGGCTAAGCGCAATATTCGAGAGGATACTGAACAGCACAGAATTCGGTTTCGGGTATCCAAGCCTGGTTAATGAGGATCATACACACAGCGTGCAGACGCTTTCTGAAGCCCTTGATAAAGGATTCTTCTTCCATACCACTCTTGAACAGGAGATAAAGAAGGCAGATGCAATCATAATAAAAAGCCAGATTGATAGTGCTATGAGAGAGCGGCAGGATGAGATAGAGAACAGTATAATGAAGATAAGGCAGGGGATCATGAGAGCTTACGATCTTAATATGAGGATGGTGAAATTCTCAGTCATGCTATATTCTTTTGTTAAATGGGGGATGACTATCAGACTATGAAACCCTATATCTCCGATTGAAGGTATATCATTAATCATTCTGTATAGATTTTATCAATTTTTTCTTCGATACATTTAAATATGAACCAGCCTTAGAGGATAGTATAAACCAAAGAGGGTCAAATATGGACACGATTCAAAAAGCAATCCAGACAGCTATAAGATATGAAGAAGAGGCCTATAAGGCATATATGAAAGCATACAGCATGGCAAAGCTTCAAAGCACAAAGGTTCTTTTCAAGAGGCTTGCTGGAGAAGAGCTCAAGCATAAGACCTTGCTTAAGAAAATGGATCTCAAGCAGCTTGACATAAGCAAGAAGCAGAAAGGTCTTGTGATTGCAGAACGCCTTTTCCTAACCCCTTTGTCAGAATATGGCAGTCTCCAGCAGGTATTCAAGAAGGCTATAGGCAAGGAGGAGAAAGCATATAAGAGATATATCAACCTTTCCTTGCTTGCAAGGAACCAGAAGCTTAAGATGCTTTTCAGGATGATAGCAAAACAAGAGCAGAACCATAGGTCGCTTCTTAAGAAAGAGTATGCTCTTGTCTTAGGATAGAGGTGAAAAATATGATGT
>CAYNQH010000258.1:1253-2047 GCA_964399255.1 uncultured Methanosarcinales archaeon
AGAGAGCGCACTGGGATATCTAGAATAAAAATTGGTGAAAAATATGATGTGGAAGTGCGGAGTTTGCGGGTACCTTCATGAGGGTAAGGATGCTCCTGAAAGATGCCCTAAATGCGGGGCGCCTAAACAGAAGTTCTCAAAGCTGGATGATGGGGCTGAGAAGCTCGTAGTGAGATCAAGGAAGACTAATGATATCCATATGGCAGTTGAGAAGAAGCTAGCTAAGATCATAGGGTATGCAGAAGAAGGGATCAAGGACGATCTTGATCCGAATTGTGTGCTTATCTTTGAGCGTCTGAAGAAGGATGCGACTGAGATTAGGCAGGCGATAAAGGCAGAGCTTGAAGCCCATATGAAGAAAGGCAAGTGGGGATAGGCCTTGATAATATCCTGTATCCAAAAGGAGGTGTTAAAATGGCATGCGGTAGATGCGGAACAAAGAAGAAAGCTGTAAAGAAGAAGGCAGCTAAGAAGAAATCAAAGAAGTGATATCCTTGAATCATTTTTATTTTTTTATTTTTTTATTTTTTTTAAAATCTTGGATCTATTTCAGGGTTTTCTTGTCATTTTTGATCTGAAACCAGGCAGAACATATGCTCCCTGAAGAAGTTCATCTCCTTAGGATATTTGTTTATATTCTCTATAGTCCTCTTGTAGTTCCGCCTTAACCTGTTTGCATCTTCTTGGGTCAGCCCTCGGTCTACCTCATATGATATCTTAGGTTCTAGTATAGTCCTCTTTTCTTCTATTATCCTCTTTATCCCGAAATCTTCCGGGTGGTTGTATATCGTTGT
>CAYNQH010000259.1:0-477 GCA_964399255.1 uncultured Methanosarcinales archaeon
CAATAATCCCTAACCTCAAGAGATGGAAGAGGCGCTGATAATACAATTCAATCTTCAAATATGAACAGCTCTTCTATCGTCGCTTTCAAAGCCTTAGCAACATCATGAGCCAGCTTCAAAGAGGGATTGTACCTGCCCTGCTCAAGGAATACTATAGTCTCTCTTCTTACTCCGACTTTCTTCGCAAGATCCTCCTGAGTAAGGTTATGCCTTGCCCTGAATTCTTTGATGCGTGTCTTCATAGGTCAGGCTTCCTCCAGAAATAAGCCCTGAAACCTATAACTGAAGAGATCATCAGGATGAACAATCCAGTTATCACTGTTTTAGCAGATAGCTCAGCTATACCCAGGTAATCGACCCAGAATAGCATAGTAACGCATAAGAAGGTTATCATCCATGACCAAGAAGAGGCATAACCAGAAACCTTCCTCGTCCTTTCATCATTCTTGTAAGATTCAGGGTGCTTATATCTTATCC
>CAYNQH010000259.1:487-2043 GCA_964399255.1 uncultured Methanosarcinales archaeon
ATACGACGACCATTACTGCAATTATGCTTGCAACTATAGATAATGAAGCGCCTGTCCCTTTTTTCCATACAAAAAGCCCTAGCATCAATGCTATAAGGGCTATCTTAAATATCATCCATCTTGATTCAGATCTCATTGTCAAATCCTCCTGCATTCATAGTGCTCTCCTCTCAAGGACGATGTTTGAGACTGACTTGATTATCGCACCTGCTATAAGAGCTGCTGCAAGAAACCAGTCTATCTGTACAGCCTGATCAAGCGCGCTTGTTATCATCTGGTATAAGAGCCCAAAAACCAGCACTAACATCATAGACCATGCTGCATTCCTCTCTGAGATTGCCTCAATCTTTTGCTCTCTTTCATCTCTCTTCAATGTGAACATTATATGGAGTGTGTCTGCCAGGAGGAAAGATATCCATATCACTGTTGCCACCATCCTTATCTCTGTGCTCCAATAAGGAAAGGACTGGAATATCACAAAAGGCAGCATGACCACTGCAAGGTATGCCCATCCCTGCCAGGTCTTAGGGTGCAGGCCCCAACCGCTGTATTTCCTCCTCTCAAACCATTCTGGTTTTCCTATCATACTGATCGCCTCCAAAGTTACTTTTTTCAAACATTTTGTTATTAAATTATAACATTATGTTAGATATATATAACATAACTTATATATAAATGTTTTGATTAAAATTAAATAGAGGTTCAATAATCGCTTTTCGTAAGATGGCAATACAACTAACCCCAAGAGAGAAAGAACATTTCAGAGACCTAGAGAATAATTTCGAAAAGCATGTAGATGCATACAGGAAAGAGAGAGAATTCTTAGGC
Organism: uncultured Methanosarcinales archaeon; assembly: GCA_964399255.1. Lineage (GTDB taxonomy): Archaea > Nanobdellota > Nanobdellia > Woesearchaeales > CAYNQH01 > CAYNQH01. The sequence continues at coordinate 1,316 of CAYNQH010000259.1, forward strand.
AGGCATGAGCTTCAGGAAGAGCTGAAGAGACTTGAAGAATACCAGATGGCCTGCATGAAAGGACAGGCAGATGATATCCTTATCAACATAAGGTTCACCTCAGCCAAGATAATCGTCCTGAAGAAACTTCTTCAAGGAGAATAGGCGATTCTCTGGCTGCTGCAGAGATCATACGACTAAACGCATCTGCCTCTTGCCGTCAACCTCTATGAAAGGCCTTGCTCTATTGATGACAACACCAAGCTGATGCAGCTCTTCGTACTTCCTTATCCTGCCCTTCCTCCGGGCGGTCAATATATTCATGGCGCTCTTAGGCCCTATGCCCGGCACCCTTACAAGATCATCAAAGCCTGCTTCGTTTATGTCTAATGAGCCTTCAAAGTTCTGCCTTGCAAGGACAAGTTTAGGGTCTTCTCTCGGGAGCATATCATCCTTAGTGAGGATCTGCCTGAACTCAGCCATCTTAAAACCATACTTGCGCAGCATGAAATCAATATTATAAAGCCTTACTGTGCGGAGCTTCTCTATGCTCTCCTTATTCTCAAAGGCAGTGCCCTTAACAGGCTGGAAAGCTGAGTAGTACATCCTCGTCAGCTCAAGGTCTTTGTATTGAGAATCGACTGTCTTCAGTATCTCAAGATCTGTCTCCCCTCCTGCCCCTACGATGAACTGGGTGGTCTGTCCTGCAGGCATCTTAAAGTTCTTTATCCATGACTGCCTCTTCAATA
>CAYNQH010000260.1:0-2041 GCA_964399255.1 uncultured Methanosarcinales archaeon
GCCAAGATCCTGCATGAGCAACTCCTCCTGCTTGAGAAGAGCTATGATGTTCTTAGGAAGTCAAAAGTGCACGCGCCTCTGAAGCTTGCAAGGGTCAAGAGGAAGATAAATTCTCTTAAGAAGAAGCTTGAAGAGCTGAAGAGATAGATAGCTATGCAAGAAATTCTTCATAAATTTGCAAGAGCTTAAACAATCATCATATCATAGATATCATTTATATAAGAATCGACCATCAGGATAAGCAGTAAGAAAAAAAATAAGAAAAAAATAGAAGACTTAAAGATCCTTTGCCATAACAGTCTTCCTGTTATTGCCTTCAGCTCTTTCGCAAGCTTTCTTGATCATCTTTTCAACTTCTTTTGATAGAGCATCAGCGAAGTCTCCTGATACATTGCAGCCTTTTGCATACTCTTTAATTTTTGCTTTTACTACCAAACTCATTTCTTATCACCTCAGTTTTGTTTAAATCCCCTCAGGGCCCGGAATACGAGCCTTATGGGTTATTCAAAATCGAACTTATATTTAAAGGTTTCGTAAACACCCCTCAAATTCGGGCATTTTAGGCTGTGGAAGTGGTGAATTTCATTTATGGGTCAACCAGAATTTAAAGGTTTTTTTATCTTTACTGTCTAATTTAACGAATGCGAACCGTTCTAACTGGCATATCTCTCCTATTTCCAGGCTTTTCAGGCTCTCTTCCCCTATTCCTTTCTTTATTTCCCTATCAGGCATAAGAACCTCAACATCGATCAGGCCAGGCATCTTAGGAAGCCAGTGTATTATCCTCTGCCCTTTCTCCTTATACCTGTTGATATCAGTAGAGTCAAATATGAACCTGCTGCCTTTCTTGACAAAGTTTAGGCAGTCCATAAGTCTGTAAAGCTTGCCTTCTTTGAACTCTTCGAAATCATCCTTTGTCACATAGAAAGATGAGCCTGTCTTCATCTTCCTTCCGCCTTTCTTGTTCTCTGGATGGAGGTTGAGCTCTATCTCCTGCTCTGGAGCCCCTTCTATCTCTATCCCCACAGGATCCCATATGAAGAAATACCTGTATGCGACAGGATCAAGAAGCTTCCTGTTTATCGCAGCGATAACCCTGAAATCAAGATTTGTCTGGTTCTTAGACATACCTACCTCATGGACCAGCTCGTAGAAGGCCTCACAGAGTATCCCTCTCCTCTTAAGGGCCTTAAGCGTGACCAGGCTGGGGTCATCCCATCCCATCACCTTCTTGGTCTCTATAAGAGCTCTTATATCCCTTCCCTGTGTGACTGCCCCGACCACATTGAACCTGCCATACTGGACAGCGACCTGCTGGTTTAGTCCAAGGATCTTCTTGATATACTCCTGCAGCTCTATCCTCATCTCTCCGAATTCTGAACTTCTTAGTATGTGGGTGACGCCGCACATATGCTCCTCGACAGCATTCTCAAAATCATACATAGGCCAGACTGCATACTTATCCTTCTGCCTGTAATGAGGATGGGTACATATCCTGAATATGACCGGGTCTCTCATCACCTGGTTGTCTCTTTTCATATCTATCTTAAGCCTAAGTGAACACTCGCCTTCTTTATATTTTCTTGCGAGCATATTCTTCCATTCTTCCATATTCTTGGAAGGAGATACAGACCTGCACTTGCATCCCTCTCCCTTATGGCGGAGGTCCTGCATCTTCTCTCTCTCACAGAAGCAGACATATGCCTGGCCGTCTTTTATAAGGCCCTCGGCAAGCTCGTAGAACTTTTCCATATCATCGCTTACATAGACCTCCTTGTCTACCTTGACATCAAGATATCCCAGGACATCTTCCTTCATAGCATCGACATACTCCTGCGATGCCTTTACAGGGTTAGTATCCTCAAAGCGGAGTATGCATTTTCCGTCGTATTTCTTTGCATAGAGATAGTTTATCAGGAAGCTCAATGCATGGCCTAGATGGTTATACTTGCTCGGCTCTGGAGGTATCCTTGTCACTACATTTCCCATGACTGCGCCCTTCAGCTCAGGCAGGTCTTTCCTCTTCTCATGCTTCTTCTCT
>CAYNQH010000261.1:0-2023 GCA_964399255.1 uncultured Methanosarcinales archaeon
ATCGATGCATGCTATCACCAGATTCCTGCCTGGATGTATAGGCAGGCTTGTAGAATCTGAACTTAAGACCATAACATCCGCGCTTGAGAATCCCAAAAGGCCTTTTGTAGCTATACTCGGAGGGGCTAAGCTCGATACCAAGATACCTGTGATAGAGAACCTTATAGGGAAAGTAGACCGCATACTACTTGGCGGGGCTATGATCTTCACATTCTATAAGGCTAAAGGCCTTGAAGTAGGAAAATCATTGGTTGATGAGAAGAACCTAGATAAAGCAAAGCAGATAATGAAAGAAGCAGGAGAGAAGCTTGAGCTTCCTGTAGATGTCGTAGTGGCAGACAAGGCAGAGGAGATGGCAGAGGCAGAGATAGTAGACATAGATTCTATACCTAAAGGGAAGATCGGGCTTGACATAGGCCAGGATACCTTAGAAAATTTCATCGAGATAATAGACGCAGCAAAGACCCTAGTCTGGAACGGCCCTATGGGGATGTTTGAGATAGACAAGTTCGCTGAAGGGACCAATGAGCTGGCCAAGGCGATAGCAGGATCTGATGCACTATCAATAATAGGTGGAGGGGACAGCACTGCTGCGATAGAAAAGGCAGGCGTGAGCGACAGGATAACCCATATCTCTACAGGGGGAGGTGCAAGCCTTGAGCTTTTCTCAGGAAACAAGCTTGTAGCGATCCAGGCATTGGAAGAAAATGCAAAGAGATTCAAGTGATCTTTAGATTTTTATATTATAATCTTTTATATGACTATCTTATCAGCTATGGCGGATAGGGTAAAAGAAATTACTATCACCTTATCATCACAGGGATGCCTGTGACTTCGCTTATATCCTTCTGGAGGTCATCCATCATGCTCCTGATATTGATATTCTCCAAAGCATCATTAAGAACCTCTATCTTCCCGAGCTCCTGCTCGACAGAATTCTTGGCATGGGTATACTTATAGTTAAGCTCATCAAGGTCGTTCATCACCCTATTGTTTATCAGCTTCCTATGCAGCTCGTGTATCGAGCTTGTAAGATTGTTCTGTTTCTCTACAAAGTTAGAGAGCATCTTCTTGTCTATGCTTGAGATCATGCTTATGACCTTCTCCTTTGACCGGTCCTTAAGGTCTATCTTATCCTCCTCGATAAGCCTTTTCATATCCTGCACAAGAGAGCATATCTTAAGGGACTTGTCATACATTATAGCGCCTGCAGGGTCTTCTATATACCTGTTGATTATCTCTTCCCCTTCAAGGGTTATCCTTGCAAATTTTTTCAACGGCCTCTGCAGAGGAGAGAAGAAATTCAGTATATCCTGCTCGTTCTGCTGCATCTGCTTCTTGAGCTGGTCTTTCTTAGAGCTGAGGCTGTCTACTTCAGCAAAGGAGCTTCCTGCCTTTAGCGATTCTATCTCCCTGCTTATCTTCTCCTTATACAGGTTCTTAGAGCTCAGCTCTTTCTTCCTCTTCTCGACCTCTTCCTGGAGATTCTTCTTCTTTATCATCTGCTTTTCCACATCTTTTATCATCTCTTTTGTAGACATTATGAAATTATACTCTTCACGCATGATATCTTGGTTTTCCTTGACAAGTTCTGCGATAGATTTTATCTTCTCCCTGACCTTGCTTGACTCATCATCAAAGAATTCCTTCAGGACCATCCTGCTCTTCTGTGTCTGCTCACCAAGATTCTTGAGATCAAGCATTATCTTGTCGAATTCTCCCTGCACATAATCCAGATCAAGATCTGAAGATAAAGAGACAGACTGAGCAAAAGTGCGGTGCATCTTTATGAAAAGATCCCTGTTACCCTGCATGACCTGCACTGCCCTCACAGGTATGTCCTTGTTCTTAAGCTCTGCTTCCTCAAGGCTCTCAAGATCAGAATCAAGCTTCTCTACAAGATCCATTATCTTTGCATTATTTGACAATATAGTCCGGTTTATCTCTTCTATATTCACCTTGACCTGCTCTTCAAACCAGGGATCAAGCTCTCTGAAATCTAGCTCTTCCTTCTCAGGCTCTT
>CAYNQH010000262.1:0-1983 GCA_964399255.1 uncultured Methanosarcinales archaeon
CTGATAGTATCCCCTGGAGACACAGTAGGATACGGCCCTAACCCTAATGAATGCGTCGAATGGCTGTATGATAACATAAGCAGGGATGAAGACGGAGAGCCTATGACAGTAACAGGCAACCATGATAGGGCATTGATAATCCCCAGTGATGAAGATCTTAAAAACTGGTTCCAGGCAGGAATTGATGCGCTCAACTGGAACAGGGAAGAGATGACCTCAGGGAATATACAGAAACTCGAAGAGTTATGCCTATCATCTGGCAGTAAATTAAAATTCCTATCTGACCAAAATTTTGAAGAGACTCAAGAAAGCGAGAATGAAACAGGCAATAGGATAATCTCTATAGATGATTTCCGGTATGTGAAAAACTGCGGAAGATTCTCGATATGCCACGGCAGCGCAAAAGAGCCTGAAAAGTTCAAGTACCTAAGCGTCAAAGGAGAAGGCAAGCTCTACGACGGGGCTGAGGCAAATTTCCAGGTTATGAAAGAAGGAGGCCATAAGATCCTTCTTGTAGGCCATACCCATTCACCACTGATAATCAAGAAGGTAGGAGATAAGATAAAACATTGGGACCAGCATTCCCTAAGGGAAGCGATAGGCAATAACAAATGGTTCCCTCTCGGAGAGTTCAAGCGAGCGATCATAAATGTGGGTTCAGTAGGTTCCCCAAGATATAACAATAAGTATCCTGATTCACATGCAAGATATTTCCTTCTTAACTTCACAGGTGAAGAAGTCCTGGGCCAGTATAGGGCAGTCAAGTTTGATATCGAGCTAACTTTGAAGAAGATGGCAGAGAATCCTGACCTTACAAACCCTGCATACCAACAGACAGGAGATGATCCAGGACCTTTCGAGAAGATGAACAGGGTGTATAAGGCCGCTATCGTAAGGAAAGGCGAGCCATCACAATAACTTTCCAGCAAATTTTGTTCTTAGGACGATGAAAGATTGAAGTATTATATATTACCTTACTAAAATATATTATCTTACCAAAGAGCCGTCCTTCACATCACAGGATATCTCTTCCTTATCAGTCTTCAAGAAATTGCCTTTATATTCTATCTTGCTGCTTCTCGCCTTAAGGCCTGCAGCAACAAACTCTTTTATGTCAAGATCTTTCTTAGGCTTTGAAATTACACCTTCAACAGATACCTTGTCCCCATGAGAGGATTTAGGCGCTGAAAGAAGCACCACCTTACCTCCTGACTCTGCAGCGAGCAGCATCCCCTGGCTCTTCTGTCCGCGCAGCACAGCAGGCTTTAGGTTATACACCATCACTATATTCCTACCTACAAGCTCTTCCTCAGCATAGTGGCCTTTTATGCCTGCAACGATCTGCCTTTTCTCATTTCCGACTTCAAGCTGGATCATAAGAAGTTTCTCAGCTTCAGGATGAGGCTTGGCGTCTATTATCTTAGCAACACGCAGATCAAGCTTTGAGAATGGGTCTTCCTGAGCTTTCTTCTGTCCTGCGTATCTCTCCTCAAAAATTTTTATCTGGCTGTCTTCAAGCTTGGCAAAAATCGCAGAAGGAGGGTTTATCTTTCCGGATATTATACTGAATGATCCTGCACTTTCCCATCCTCCAAGCTTTACCCCCATCTGGGAGGATATATTTGATGATACTCCTGGAAGGAAAGGATCCATTATTACAGCAAGAGCGTAGACCATATTGAGGCATACATTCATGACAGTACCACATCTTGCCCTGTCCTCTTTTATCAGTTTCCAAGGCTCATTATCCTGGAAGTACTGGTTGCCCATCTTAGAGATGTTCATTGCAGAACGCAGGCCTTCCTTCAGCTTCATCTCCTGCATCATCCTGTCGACCTCATCGATCCTGCCGCATACATCTGCGATGAACTCCTTATCCTTATCAGTAAGGTCTGGTGAGGCTATCTCATCATCAAAATATTTATGTATGAAAACAAGAGTCCTATTCACAAAATTTCCGAGATTCGCAAGGAGCTCGTTGTT
>CAYNQH010000263.1:0-290 GCA_964399255.1 uncultured Methanosarcinales archaeon
CTCAAGGAAGAGATCCTATAAGGAATGATAACAGAGGCAGGACTTTTGAAGACCAAATGGCATGACAATCAAGACGGAGAGATGAAAATTCAGAAGACGGACTTTCAGACATGGAAGTCGATGCGCTGACAGGCAGGACAAGGAGAGCAGAAGAGCAGAGATATGAATCACTGCAGACCCTGCAGGAGTTCAGCCTAAAACCCAAGGATATCAAGGAGTATCTTGACAGGTTCGTGATAGGGCAGGACAGGGCGAAGAAGCACGTCGCTACAGCAGTATACTACCATTAC
>CAYNQH010000263.1:300-1979 GCA_964399255.1 uncultured Methanosarcinales archaeon
TACAACAGGGCGAAGAAATCTATAGAAGAAGGAGGTCAAGGCGCAAGCCAGGGAGGGGTGAAGAACAATATACTTATGATAGGCCCTACAGGCTGCGGTAAGACCTATATAATGAAGAAGATCGCGGATCTTCTCAAGGTCCCCTTTGTCAAGGATGACGCAACAAAATTCTCAGAGACAGGCTATGTCGGAAAGAATGTAGAGAGCCTTGTCCGAGGTCTTGTGTCAAAGGCGAATGGAAACATAGAGCTTGCGCAGTATGGCATAGTCTATATCGACGAGATAGACAAGATCGCCAAAGCAGAGCATTCCATAGGGAGGGATGTCTCAGGTGAAGGCGTCCAGAGGAACCTGCTCAAGCTGCTTGAGGATACAGACATAGACCTGATGGACCAGACTGATCCTACTGCCATGATGCATGCCATGCAGCAGTACCAGCAGACAGGAGAGAAGCCTATCATAAACACGAAGAACATACTGTTCATATGTTCAGGAGCATTCCCAGGGCTTGAAAACATCGTCAAGTCAAGGAAAGGCAGGAGGACTATAGGTTTCGGAGACAATGAAAAAGCAGAAGATGGAGACTCATGGATAGGCGAGCTGAAGGCAGAAGACCTGCAGAAGTTTGGGATGGAAGCAGAGTTCATAGGAAGACTTCCTATAAGGACCTGCCTTGAAGAGCTGGATTCAGATGACATGTATAAGATCCTGACAAGATCAGAAGACAGCATAGCAAACCAGTATAAGCAGGACTTCCTGAACATAGGCATCGAGGTAGAGTTCGAAGATGATGCGCTTAAGCTTCTCGCGCAGTATGCCTCAGAAGAGGATACAGGCGCAAGAGCGTTAGCAGGCATCTTTGAGAATGTACTGCTTGACTTCATGTACGAGCTGCCTTCTTCAAGCATAAAGAAGTTCAGGGTCACAAAAGAGGTAGTTGATAATCCTAAGGCCGAGCTCATGAAGCTGACCATGGTCCATGGGCTGAGGGATTATCAGGTCGGGTTCAATGAGAAGTATGGGATCAAGCTGAACTTCTCAAAGGAAGCACTTGAAGCGATAGCCAGGAAGGCATCTGAGTCAGATCAGTCATCAGCAGACATATGCAATAGCTCACTGGATAAGTACGGCTCTGCACTGCAGCTGATGGAAAAGAAGGATTTCACAGTAACAAAAGAGCTTATTGAGAATCCTGAATCATATCTTACACAGCTTTGCCGCCAACATTTCACAAGCAGATAAGAAGGTCGGTGGGTGCATGGCAAATAGGAAAAAAGAAACAAAGGATACAGGTAAAAAAGGAAGTAGTATCGATAAATATAAAGGTCCTGGCAATGCAAGAAGAAATAAAATAAAGGCTCAAAATGATATGGTTGATCCGGAAGAGATGCTGAAAAGCATCGATGAGGTGGCCTTCAATGGAGACAAGCTGCTGCTCTATGTGTCTTACTTCGGGAGCATTGAAGACAGATTAGACTCAGAACGAGGGTTAGGTTCAGAAGGAAGAGAAGAGCCAGCAAGCCAGCAGACCCAGCCTTATGAATCCTACATCAAGAGCCTTGTTGAGATGAAAAAGGCTGCAAATGCGAAGAAAGAGAGAAATGTATATTCAGATGTATATCTCCACACTGAAGAAGGCTTATTACTAGGGAAATGCGACCTCAAGAAGAAAGATATAG
>CAYNQH010000264.1:0-1978 GCA_964399255.1 uncultured Methanosarcinales archaeon
TAAGAAAGGGTCTATAAAAGAGAGATATTACCTTTATCTGAACGAAAAAAAGGCGGCCTTAAGGGGGCTTCAAGGCGGTTGTGAGTTCGGAGAGGCATTTATGGTGAAGAGCCTTCCTGTAATAGCTGATCTATATATTGATCCTTTGGCATTGCATGATATCTGAGAGATTCCTTGCAATCTTATGATCTAATCTTTGTTTTATCAAGATGTTATAGATAACTTTTAAATATTCGGGGGTATAATCAGGGATTATGGAATTTTACAAACAGACTACGAAGTACACTTGTGCAGCAGCAGGCTTGATGATGATACTAAACCATTTCAATCCAGACTTCAAGCTTACTAGGCAGAATGAGTTTCTTATCTGGCATAGGAGCGCTGTGCTTCCAATGAGGGGGTCTTCCATATATGCTTTATCTTTGATCGCACAAGATTTTGGAGTTAAGGCAGAGGTAGTTGTGGGGGAGGTCCAGTATAAGTTCCCTGCTTATCGTTTCAGGAGCTATAAGCTTAAGGAGGTGCAGATAGCAGATTACAGCTCTAACCTTTTCTACAATAGCGCAATGGAAAAAGGTATAAAGATATCTGTAAAAGAGTTTGGGCTTGAAGAGGTTAAGCAGCTTTTGAACAAAGGTAAGATCCTCCTCCTAAGGGTTAATATAGGCCTATTGAGAGGTACAAAAGCAAATAAGAATATAGCCCATTACTTAACAGTCTATAATTATGGTGACGGAAAATTCTTGGTGGTGGACCCTCTAAAAGGGAAGAGCATAGTCCATGAGGAGCAGATGCAGGAGATCTTTGAGACAGTAAAGACAAAATGCAAGAGGGACAATAGGATGATCATATTTGGATGATTAGGCAAAAATAGATCAAGATATGCAAAAATATGCCCAAATATAGAAAAATATAACTACTAATAAGTAGTTAAAAAACAAAAAATTTATAAATAGGAACTGATTTCTAGGGTTTGGTGGAATCATAATAGACAAAAACCCTAACCGAAGAGTCCTATTGAAGTCTGGTCTAGCAGTTTCAGGCATCCTAACAGGACTTTTATCTGGATCTGCATTAACCCGCTGTTTTGCTGGTTATCTACCAAATAATCCTAGGAAAAACAATCATCGGTCTGAAAATTCTCAAGCACCTTCTCAAGGACCTTATCAAGAAAATGATTCTTTTGAGGCTGCACAGGCAGATGTAACAGCAAGATCAAGATGCAATTACAAGCCAAGAGTCCTCCTCTTTGGAGGTCATGTACCTGACGACTCTCTTGACCAGAAGAGCCAAGGGGGCACACTAAGCTGCATCGATAGGATGTGCAAAGGCGGCAGGGTAAGGGAGTATAGATATAATGATGATATCGTGAACAGGTTCAATAGCATAGATTCATGCATCGAATATATTGTCTTGCCTGCTGCCGCAAACATAAAGCTTAAGCAGAGGCCTGAGAGGGTAGCTATGCTAAAGCCGGATATTGTGCTGTCTATCCATTATGATGCTGTTGACAATGATGAGGATATTGAGTATGCCAAGAGCATGCCTGATTCTAGGGTCCATGATTTTGCAGGCTTCTCATTCCAAATAGATGAAAATGCTTCTGTTTTTGACCAGTCCTATTTCCTGTCAAGGCTTATCGGAGGGAATATGAAAAATCTTGTAGGCAGGTGCTCTGTCTCTGCAACAGACTGCGTCAAGCCTAACACCTATCACTCAAGGAGCAACAGGAAGATGAAACTTATCGACCCTGAATATGGAGTATATCATAGAGGTCCTGAAGGAAGCGGCCCTCATAACAGCCTGTACATGCTGAGCCATGCGCCAGAAGGGATACCTTTAGTCATAATGGAGCTTGGCACTATCGTTATACCTCAGCAGGAAGCTTTCCTTGCTAAAGAGAGCACAAGGCAGGCAATGATACAGGGGATCCACCAGGCTTTCCTTGAATACTTCGGATTATAGATCACATATATGC
>CAYNQH010000265.1:0-1340 GCA_964399255.1 uncultured Methanosarcinales archaeon
AGTTTATGTTAGTATGTACGAGTAGTTGCTGTAAAAAGGGGTGTTAGATGCTTTATGATAAGAAATTAAAGCCTGGAGATTATGAGATAATAAGAGAAGGAGAAGATATAATCTTAAGGGTCAACTATGAAGGCTCGCTCCAGGTCCCATCCATAGAAGACAATCCTATAGTCATGGCAAGGACTATAGAGAAGCTTGTCGAGAATAAGGATGCGACAAAGATAGTTTTCTACCAGAAGAGAGATTATGAATATGATTTCAACCAGGTAGAGCTCCTAAAAGAGATAGGGATCATATACAATGAGTTCATAAAACAGAAAGCAAGATTCTCTTATGAAGGCATAAACTTTGGAGGAGCATGCAGGAAATGCCTGGGAAGGAGATTCGCAGACATACAGTTCATCATCTTCCACCTGATAAAGAGCGATCCTATAGGCGCATTCATCAAGGTCAAGAGGCTTATAAGGGAAGAGAAGGTCATACTTCTCAAGCTCGTAGAGGAGAAGTGCATACCCTGCCAGGAAAGGTACATAGGGCTTCTCAATACTACACTGCAAAGGCTGGAGAAGACCAAGCTGATAAAGCTCGCAAAGCCCCACATAGAAGGAGCCCATATAGGAGACAGGGAGATCTATAGGACAATCTTCAGGCCTACAAAAAAACCTGATTTCATGTACACCAAGCTTATGGCCAGCTATCCTGAAGAAGGTGACGAGATAGACAACTACACAGTAGGAGAAGATACAGAGATAACAGTATTCAGGATCCCTGGAGATGTCAGGACATTATACCATATGATGCCTCCGGAATTCAAGCTTTCTGAAGAGAAATACGAGGTGCTTGACCTTGCCAGGAGGATCATGGCAGAGCATAAGCCTACAAAAGAGGAGTTCGTCAACCCAGAGAGGATGAGGCAGATCTTCTTCAACGTAGGAAGAGACCTCATAGAAGAGCTTGCCGGATACAGGAACGTCAAGATGAGCGATATTGAGATGGACGAGCTCACCAAGATCCTTGTCAGGTATACAGTAGGCTTCGGACTTATAGAAGTGCTTTTGGCAGATCAGGAGACGCAGGATATCTCTGTGAACAGCCCTCTCGGAAACATCCCTATATTCATAGTCCATGGAACTTACGGCGACTGCATCACGAACATAATCCCTACAAGGACTGAGGCAGAGAGCTGGGCTTCAAAGCTGAGGATGATCTCTGGCAGGCCACTGGACGAGGCAAACCCTATCCTCGACACAGAGCTTACCCTGCCCGGAGCAAGCGTCAGGATATCTACGATCACAGAACCTCTTGACCCTACAGGACTTGCATTCTCCTTCAGAAGGCAT
>CAYNQH010000265.1:1350-1968 GCA_964399255.1 uncultured Methanosarcinales archaeon
CCGACTCAGCCAGAATCAGAGAGCTGGGCTTCTATATTAAGGCTTGTATCAGGCAGACCCTTAGATGAAGCTAACCCTATTCTTGACACAGAACTGATACTCCCTGGCGCAAACACAAGGGTTGCAGTTATCTCATCCCCATTAAATCCAAACGGCCTAGCTTATGCGTTCCGTCGCCATAGGGACAAGCCTTGGACCCTGCCATTGTTCATAAAATACAAGATGTTGAACCCTCTTGCAGCTGGACTGCTGAGCTTCTGCATTGACGGCACAAGATCTATGCTGATAGTAGGTACCAGAAGTTCAGGAAAAAGCTCTTTCCTATCAAGCCTCCTAGTAGAGATAATGAGGAGGTATAGGATCATAACTATAGAGGACACTCTTGAGCTGCCTACTGATTCTATGAGAAAGCTGGGATTCAACATACAGCCTATGAAAGTAGCGAGCGCACTTGCCAAGGGCTCTTCTGAGATGAGCGCTTCCGACGGTATAAGAAGCACATTAAGGTTAGGAGATTCAGCGCTAATAGTAGGCGAGGTAAGAAGCGGAGAGGCAAAAGCGCTGTATGAAGCTATGAGAGTAGGAGCCCTTGCAAACGTTGTCGCAGGCACTATCCAT
>CAYNQH010000266.1:0-1958 GCA_964399255.1 uncultured Methanosarcinales archaeon
TGGAGGAAAAGGATTATATCCAATTAATCGAACGATATTTTGCAGAAGTCAGAAGATTGACTATCTCCAAGTGAGCGACGCAGTGGTTGACTCCGATAAGAGGAATGTTATGTTTCTCAGAAAGTTCTTTAGCTGCTTCAAGCCCTGCGATCAAGGCAGGCGCTAATCCTGGAGCATTGGATACAGAGATCAGATCAATATCATCAAAGCTTTTGCCAGCTTTTTCCAGAGCAGCAGCGATCACCTTATCTTTTACTTTCCTATGATGCTCTCCAACTTCTGTAGGGATCATCCCTCCATGCTCTGTCGTGAACATGGCTTTCTCATTAGAGAGAACCTTGCCTAAAGGCTTTTCTTTGCAGGCATCCCTGTCAGGCAGCACTCTGTCCTGAAGCTTTCCAGCTTTCCCAGCATTCTTTTCCTTTCCTTGCTGGTATTCCACGACAGCTGCGCCGAATGTGTGCGCAGTGCATTCTATTCCCAAACATAACATACAAGAAGAGTCTATAAGGGGGTTTTTAAAGGTTTTTACGCTCTAAATACATTCCAGTCTTCAGCATCCTCTGACATCTGGCTTCTGTAGTTGAGTGGTAAAGCGACCAAGCCTCCGTAGTTAGCGCCTTTTCTCACTAAAAAATGATGGATGCCCGCAGTAAGGCCGTTAATTTTTTCAGAGCAGAAAGGGTTATCAACTTGTGCAGGGTCTCCCATAATAAGGCACTTGCTTCCTATATTTGACCTGTTGATGATATTCTTGACTTCCCAAGGTGTCAAGTTCTGCGCTTCATCAACAAGGATAACCATATCTCTCAATGATCTTCCTCTAAGATATCCTGTGTGCTCTACCTGGATGATTTCATTATTTGGGAAATGCGCTCCTCCATTCACTTTTCCTTGAAAAGCTCTCTGTCCTGGAAAATCACCAAGCCCTTTTGGATGAAGAAACATCTCTTCAAATGAGACTATATCTCCGAGCTCTGACTCAAGATGTGCATCAATATATGATCCGTAGAACGGTCTTAATTTCTCATACTTTGTTCCAGGCAGCGCGCCAAGTTCTCTTCTGTTTCCTCCCATAACATCAATAGGTTTGAGAAGCATCATATTCCTGAACAACCCTCTTTTTCGTTTTGGTTTTGGCATGCCTCTCTGTTCTCTTATCTCCTCAGAATAGATCAATGTCTGATCTACAGCGGCAACATAGCTTAATAGTGTCTTTCCTGATCCTGCTGATCCACAGATAAAAAACAGTTCAACATCAGGATTAAGCAGCCCGTACTGCATTGCAATGTATTGTTCCATGTCTCTTGGAGATACTCCAAGTGTATGTTCCATCTTATGGCTGCCTATGCTCATCCTCTTGCTGTATTCTGCATCAGCTAATAATTGCACCTGTGGTTTTTCCACTCCAACAATGCGTGTTCCTTGAATATTTCTTCGTATATCTCCTGTTACTCGCGCATAAACATACCTTTTATCTCCTGTAAATCTTAAGAATTGATTGAATCTAAGGCTTCTTCCCATCAAATCTTCTGCTACAGCCATGTCAACACTACCTTGTTCAGAGTACAGCTTTGACATAAGCTCATTGTTGCCTTGAATCACTCCTTCATTCACGATATCCATGCTTACCTGAAGGAACTCAGGATCCTCAACTTTCATCCCTCTGCCTTTGAACTTGATATGATATCTTTCCTTATTTGTTATGATAACTGGTTTTTCTTCTTCTTTAAGGTTCCAATGCTTGATAATTATTTCATAAAGAGGAGTGATGAAATGATCTTCTTGAAGATTTTTATTGTCTATAAATGCGATATCAAGATTCTCATGCACATGGCATATTGTCACACCTCCTGTAGTGGTATAATCTGCTCTATGCGCTTTCTTCAGATGCCTTAATGCATCTTCCGCTCCTCCACTCCATCTTGTCTCAACAATCCCATCAAGACTGTCAACAA
>CAYNQH010000267.1:0-1950 GCA_964399255.1 uncultured Methanosarcinales archaeon
CACTATTGCTGCTGCTTTCTTCTTATGCTCTGATAGGAAAGAGCCTGCACTTGAGATAAGCGAAGGCTTACGACGCACAGGAGGTGCACGATAAGAAGGTGCAACAGGTGAAACATTAAGGTTAGGCTGTATTACCTTTGCTGGAGCAGGAACAATTTTTGCAGGAAGCATCGGCGGAATTGATGGCGGAGGCCTTATAGGTGTTGATTTCCTGTGTACCCTCAGATTATCTTCAAGGCCAGAACCCTTGACATTCTTCTCATAGTTCTCTCTTGCAGCATTAAGCGCTGCATCTGGGAAATTTCTGGAGTATGCATATATCTGGTTAATATCTACATTCTTATGCTGCTTTGCTATTAGGTCCATGAACAATAAGGCCCTAAGATCCTCGATATTACCTGTCTTTTCCAGCAGGAGTCTTGATTTTTTAGATAGCATATCTGTATAAATATCAGATATCAGGCTCTTGCTTGTCTCATGGCAGTATGTGCTGTCTGCATCTTTTTTTCCAGAATTTGATCCTCTGCTCTCCTTATTTGAATAGGATTTCAGCATATAGCTGGCATAGTCTACAATCAATTCAGTCTTATCTTTGCCTTTCTTCTTTGTGATAAGCTCTGCAATCTTATTATCGAACCTCCCAAACTCCATAAAGTAATCAAGGAATACCTGTGTATGTATCCCGACCCCTTCCTGGTTTAATATCTTAAGTACTGGCATGTCTATGTTCTTGGTGAAGTAGGAGAGGAATATCCTATCAAAAGGGTCTATCTTAACATCCTGGCCGAGGTCTATCTCCCTCTTTGCCAGATTTTCTATTATCTTGTCCAGCTTGCTGTCTCCTGTCAAATGAACCCCCTCCACTGCCTGAAATTCTCTATCGCCTGCATGTCAGAGAGGACGTACCATTCGACATGTTTTATCTCAAAGCTGTTATAGGCAGGATCTACCAGTATTATCCCTCCATCAATATCAACAGATGCGCAGGCATGATGCACATCCTTTCCTCTGTTATCTCTCTTCACGCTTACATAGTTAGACTTGAGTCCTACGCTCCTTGCCATGGTCACATAGAGGAAAGCCATCTCTCCGCATACACCCTGCCTGCCTTCAAGCACTTCTTTGCTGTTCCTGTAACCTTTATATCCTCTCTTTGAATCCCCATATTTTACATTCTGCAGGAACCATCTGAATATCTCATGGGCTTTCTCCTTATCGCCCTTGCACTCTTTTGTTGCATCCCTGACTATCTCAAAAAGGTCTGAGCTTATTATGAAAGGGTTCTGCACAGTTCCGTCATTTAGGAAGAGCTGGTAATTGTTCTCAAGTTTTCCTACCTCAAGGCCGTTCGGACTCTTTTTCTGTTCTATCTTAAGCTTATTCTCATACTGGCTTTTTAGCTTATCAAGGTTGATCCCATACAGTAGTCTCTGCTCCTCTTTGACCTTTCTGACCTTCTCTTCCATCTCTTTCTTAAGCGATAGCTGTTTCTTCTTCCTGAGGATATCTTCATATATCTCCTTGTCAGAGATGTTGTTCTTCTGGAAGTAATCAGAGAAATTCTTCCTGCCCTTGTTCTGGACTGCCTCTCTAAGCAGGAGATCTTCAAGCGCCTTTATCTCTGATCCTTGCGCGGCTTTCCCGGAAGATTCTCCGAAGAACCTGTCTACACTCTCCTGCCAGCCCATCTAGGCACCTCCCCCCATAAGGCCAAGCCCTTTCATCTCTTCATATACTGCAAGAGCATCTGCATCGCGGTCAAGGCTTTCGAGGATCTTAGCTTTCCTCTCAAGATATTCCTTCCTCTTCTCTATCCCTATGAGGCTATTCAGGGAGCCGAGAGCTTTCTCTCTCTGCCCCATCTTGATATATGCTGCCGCCTGGTTCTCAAGGAGATACTTCCTGTCCTCAGGATCTGATGCTGCCACAGATGCATTCTTGCATATATTG
>CAYNQH010000268.1:0-1920 GCA_964399255.1 uncultured Methanosarcinales archaeon
TAAACCTTTATTATCCTGGGGGTGTTGAAATATGAAGAATATCCTACAAAGAGTGAATGATCTATCATGCCCTGATACATCTGCTATATTCCTGCAATATCTGAGAGAAGAAAAAGATCAGGGCATAAAGGGAGATTATGATGCTCTTCTTTTTGGAAAGAGGCCGAAAACTACTATATACCATAATGATCCTTTTGCTCAGGAGCTATCAAAAAGGCTTGTCCACATAATAATATCTTCCTCTATTGGGGCCGATAAATGCCTTGAATCAGGATTAGAGCCTGTCTTAGGTCTGGGCGATGCCCATGAAATGTTTGAGAATAATCTTGAAGGATATCTGTCTTGGCTCTCTGATAAGATCAGAGAAGAGACCATAAAAAGCCTTGCAGACAATCTCAAGAACGATCTGGAATCTTTAGGAATATATCCAGGCAGCTCTTTCACGCTTGATTCTCCTGAAGAATACAACCCTCCCGAAGGATATTTTGCTGTCTATGTCTCTTCTGATGCTTTTGAAAGGAGGCAGCTGATATTTCCTGAAGCATGTCTTGAACTTCCAGAAGCGAGAATTCATGACAAAAATTCTCAGATAAGAAGATATGAACAGCTTTCTAAGGTTGTTAAGGAAGTGCTCGCTGAGATGGATAAGAGAGGATTCAAGCCAGAGTTCAAGGAGGTCCCTTTTGAGAAAAACACATATCAGGGGATGAATTTTCTTACTGGCCTTGTCCATTGGGGTCCAGATGCAGGGCCTGGATTAATCCCTGGTGCTTGCCGCCCTTTGGATCCTAAGACAGGAAAACCTATAAGATATTGATATTTTTATCTGAAATTTTTGGCCTTCTCATACCTTTCCATATTATCTGTGGGATACCACTGCCCTCTGTGGATAAAAGAATACACGCATCCTTCAGGGCAGAGCTTCTCAAAGCAGTCATACTCTATAGAACATTTGCCTGCAGGGAGCATCTCAAGGATGCATGGCTCGAAGACATAGGCCCCTGCATTGATAAGGTCTGATGGGGCATCCTTTTTTTTAGGTTTCTCAACAAACCTTTTTATCTTTTCACCATCAAGCTCTGCAACCCCAAACTGGCTTACATCCGCGACTGGTGTCAGGGTAAGAGTGAGCTTTGCCTTGTTCTTCTTATGCGACTCTATGATCCGGCTATAGTCATAATCTGCAAGGTTGTCGCCGTTCAATACTATGAATGTATCGTCTATGCCTGATGAGGCGAATCTTATCGCGCCGCCAGTCCCAAGCCTTTCTTTTTCGATAAAATAGCTTATATTCACCCCGATCTCTGAACCGTCCCCTAAAAATTCATGGATCTGCTCTGCCTTATAGCCGATTGCAAGTATCACATCAGTTATCCCATATCTCTTCAGCCCTTCAATGACATGAAGAAGTATGGGCTTTCCGTTTATTGGAAGCAAAGGTTTGGGCGTTATTGCTGTCAGAGGTTTTAATCTCTCTCCAAGCCCGCCTGCTAGGATGATGGCCTTCATAAGAATATCTGAAAGCAGATAGTTTAAATAATTTTCCCAGCCTTTTATGAGAAATCCGTTTTAATCACGGATCAAGGCAGCCATTTCTTAGGGTCCTTGATCTTCTCAGGCAGGTAGGTGTCAAGGACGTAGTTAAGATGGTGCTTTGCGAATGCCTGCTGCTCTGCCCTCTTCCTCATGTTAACTATCATCTTAAGGGCCTTCTCCCATTCCTTGTGGGTCTGCACGAAAGGATCGTTCTTTATACCATCCTTGACCCTCTTGATATCGACATCCTTCAAAGGGTGGGTCGGGAGCTTATAGTCGATGATATCCTGAGGTGTGACTCCTATGAACTTTGCCTGAGGTACGCAGAAATACTGGTTGATATGGGCAGCATTTCCAGAGCCTACCTTCAATGTACGATAAATG
>CAYNQH010000269.1:0-1911 GCA_964399255.1 uncultured Methanosarcinales archaeon
GGCGCCACGCGGCCTGCCGCAAATCGAGGTTTCCTTTGATATAGATGCCAACGGCATCCTCAGTGTAACCGCGAAAGACAAAGGCACCGGCAAGGAACAGAATATCCGCATAGAAGCTTCTACCGGCCTCTCCAAAGACGAGGTAGAACGGATGAAGGCCGAAGCAGCAGCCAATGGAGGATAGATAAAAAATACTCCCTTCTGTTTTATCTTTTGATAACACTAGGAATCATAGGAATCCTTAGTCTGCTTGCAGGATTCATATACCTTTCAGGGTCTAAGGTCTACGCAGCTTCATTAATCCTTATAACCTTAGCTTTAGGGTTATGGAAAAAGAAGTTAGGGCCTTATCTCATAGCCTTATCCATACCCTTGCTCTATTTCCCTCAACTTGTCTCAAGAGTCAACATAACCTCTGCAGAGGTGGTTATCCTGGCTATAATATTGATATGGCTCATAGGTATAATAAAACATAAACAGTTAATCTTCAGAAAGACAAAGATGGACCTTCTTCTGTTTATCTTCCTAGCACTCACATTCATTTCATTAATCCCTATTTTATTACAAACACCTCAATTCAGCACATCGATCGATTCTTCTTCGCCCATATTTTCCATAAGGCTTTTCCTGATAACTCTCATTTCATGCGCATTATATTTTTATACAACCAATAACCTAAACCAAAAGCAGATAAAGAATATGTTGATGATCCTTATCGCCTCATTGGTTATCTCTTCTTTGATAGGCAGCTATCAGGAAGCAGAAAATCTGAAGACAGGCAATAATCGCCTTTTGAGAGCCAACTCAACTTATCCAGGCCCTAATGAGTTTGGGATGTATTTAGCATTAGTAGCCCCTCTTTTGTTCTCATTGTTCTTTTACTATTCTAATTGGAAAGCCTTGCCTTTAATGTTGGCACTTGCTCTTTCATTATTTGCCCTTATCTCAACATTCTCTCGCGGTTCCTGGCTGGGTGTCAGTTTAGCGTTCATATTAATCTTTATAATAAACCTAAAAGGGGTGCTAAACAACAAAAAGCTTCTTGTCTTATTAGGCCTGTGTGTTATCATCCTGGCAATATTCTTTGTCCAGTTCCAAAGTAATATCACTGATATGATAAAGGATAGGATTCAAGTCAGTAATCAAGAGCCCCGCCTCCGGGTGTGGCAAACTTCTTTAACTATTATAAAGCAGCATCCTCTCTTCGGAGCAGGGATCGGAGCATATGAAAGGACTTCCAAAGAGATTGTCGGTGAGAATAAAACATACCATCAGATGATGCATGAGCACTCTCACAACCAGTTCCTTCATATCTTTGCAGAACGCGGGATAATTACAGGATTGTTTTTCATCTACATAATCATCTTACTGTTCATAACAAATTGGAAGCTCATAAAGAAGTCAGAAGGCCTGCTTAAGTTCATAGCTATCGGCCTTTTCGCAGGTTTCATAGCTTTCTTCACGCAGGGGATGTTCGAATACTTGTTCTTCTACAGCAGGAACGCCTTGTTCTTCTGGTTCTTAGCGGCTATCACCATATACCTGGAGGGAGAAGATGTTAAGAAGATTGATTAAGGCAACAGGTTTTGTCGGGCTTGCGATATTCATAAATTCCTTATTGGTATATGTCTTGCAGGTCTTCCTGTCACATTATCTTGCAATAGAAGAATTCGGGATATTGAACCTGGCCTTATCGATATTCTGGATCCTGTCAATAGTCCTCACAGCAGGCATTGAACGATCCTTGATAAAGTTCATCTCAGAAGCAAGATCAGATCCAAAAAGGATAATCTTCCATTCTATCTATGTAGAGGTCATCTTTGCGCTGGCTGTAGGCCTTGCATTATTCTTCTATGCCCTGACAGACAAGGAACTGTTCGTACCTCTTGCATTGGTGGCCTTGATGCTCCC
>CAYNQH010000270.1:0-1883 GCA_964399255.1 uncultured Methanosarcinales archaeon
ATAAATGTAGCGGATCTCAATATTGAGCTGAAGCTTGATCCAGAGAAGATCAAGGAGCTGTCTATCACAAGAGCGACACTGCTCAAGATAATCAACAAGGAACCAAAGACAACAGTAAGGCAGCCAGGCTCTGACAAGGATACATTCATAATAAAGTCAACAAGCAAGGACAATAATCTCAATGAAGTGTACAAGCTAAGGGAGAAGATAAAGAACCTTTTTGTACAGGGAATAAAAGGAGTCACTCATGTGCTTCCTGTCAAGAGGGGATCTGAATTTATAATAATGACTGCTGGCTCAAATCTCAGGAAAGTTCTTGAGCTTGAATTTGTGGATGCGACAAGGACAACATGCAATGACCTTTTTGAGATAGCATCTGTGCTGGGCATAGAGGCAGCAAGGCAGAGCATAATCAATGAGCTCTTCAAGGTAATAGACACTCAGGGACTGAACATTGACAGAAGGCACGTGATGCTTGTATCTGACATGATGTGCTACTCAGAGGTCCCTCAGGGAATAACCAGATACGGCATAATCTCTGAGAAATCGTCTGTGCTCGCAAGAGCCTCTTTCGAGACACCTATAAAATACATAATCGAGGCAGCGCTTGTAGGAGAAAAAGACAAACTTAGGTCAGTTGTTGAGAATGTCATGCTCAATCAGGCAGTTCCTGTAGGGACAGGGCTCCCTGGGCTTGCAGTAGAAGTGAAGAAGAGCAAGTGAAAATAGTGAGAATAGTGAGAATGAAAGAATAATCTGGAGAAGCAAGGTAATAACTATGGAAGACATAAAAAAGCTTGTTAAGGATAAGAAAGTATTCATCGGATTGGATGAGACTGTCAAGAATCTGAAGCTTGGAAAAGTCTCAAAGGTATTTCTCACCTCAAACTGCCCTGCGGATGTCAGGGAGACAATTGAGAGATACTCAAAGATGGCTGGAGCTGAAATAGAACAGCTTGAGATACCCAATGATGAGCTTGGCATCATCTGCAGGAAACATTTCTTTATTTCTGTCATGAGCGTCAAAAAATGAAGATTAAATATGACCTGTCTCTGATGAAATTCATGTCCCTGTTTGAGAGCCTGACCCATGCGCAGATCAAGGACTGCTTCATGGATGAGAAGTTCAACTGCCTCACTTTTGTTGTGCAGCCAGGACAGATAGGCAAGGCATTGGGAAAAAAGGCAGTAAATGTGAAGAAACTCGAGCAGAAACTGATGAAGAAAATCAGGATAATAGAATTCCATCCAGACAAGCTCCAGTTCATAAGGAATATGGTCATGCCTCTCAGGATTACAGACATCACTGAGGATGAGAATGGCATTGTCACAATAACAGGCCAGGATACCAAGACAAAAGGCCTGCTTATAGGGAGGAATCTCAGGAATCTTGAGTCAAATGTCAGGAGATATTATGAGGTAAAGGAGATTAAGGTCATATAACCGTCAAAAATCCTTATATCACCAGTGCCTTAACCATATATGTCGTTCATATGACATATTCCCTTATTTACGCAAAATTTATAAACAAGGCCAAAAAAATCTGATTATAGCATATTAGATATTATAATCTGTGATAACATGGGAAACAAATCAAGAGGCCTGAATGCAGGCAAAAAGCTCAAGAAGAGAAGAAATACAGGTAAATGGCTTAAAGCCAGTTATGTCAGGAGAATCCTCAATCTTAAGGAGAAATCTGATCCTTTGAAAGGAGCGCATCAGGCAAAGGGAATCATACTTGAAAAGGTGCAGATGGAGGCAAAACAGCCGAACTCTGCTATGAGGAAGTGCGTCAGGGTCCAGCTCATAAAGAATGGCAGGCAGATAACTGCATTCGCACCAGGAGACGGCGCAATAAAGATGATGGATGAGCACGATGAGGT
>CAYNQH010000271.1:0-1877 GCA_964399255.1 uncultured Methanosarcinales archaeon
ATATAAGATAAATATAAGATTGATATCAGTTATAATATGAAAATGACCAAAGCAGGGAATGCCATCCAAAGATATATAGTAGCAGAAAAGCTTCTTAAGCAGTTCTTCAGCATGACAGATTTCTGCAGGCCCAACTGCATCTCACAGCCAGAGAGCAGATTATCCACAGAGGAAGATTACATACCTGGCAGCATAGGCTGCTGCAAGAAAGATTACCATTACAGGTTCCCTGAATCCACTCCGGAAGATATAAGGGCAGCGATAGAATCTATAAGGATCTCAAAGCATGGGGTAAGGGTGAATATGGAGAGCCGGTTATTCAGCGGAGGACAACCTTGCCTATACCACGAGCCTGAAGGATGCGTGCTTGAAGAGCTCAAGCCGCCTATCTGCATATCTTATGTCTGTATGGGTTATGAGTTCTATCTCAGGAAGAGGTTTGGCATAATCTATCATAGGAAGGAGATTGAAGAAGGATTATCCAAGATAATCACAGGAGGGATGGACGATGAAGGTTACTCTGCCTTTATCCGGCTCATAGGGCTTTTCATCCGACAGGTAGATATGAGAGGATTATAGAAGAATATTATAAACAGAAGTCAAAGGATATATTTTATCCTATCAATTTCTTGATTATAATGCCGACTTCCTGAGGGCTGGCCTTGCCTTTGGTCTGCCTCATTATCTGGCCGACAAGAAAGTTAAGGGATTTCTGGTTGCCTGCCTGGAAGTCCTTTACCGCCTCAGGGTTATTGCCTATAACCTCTTTCGCAAACTTCTCAAGCTCGCCTGTATCTGAGACCGCTTCAAGGCCTTCCTTCTTGACATATTCTTTAGGTGAGAAAGGCTTCTCCATGAGCATCTCAAGTATCTTCTTCGCTACATTATCTGTTATCTGGTTCTTGCCTACCATCTCAAGGAGCTCTATCAGGTGATTCTCATCTACTTCAAGCTCAGCAAAGCTCTTATCATTATAGTTCATAACCCTGACAAGCTCTCTTCTAAGCCATCTTGCTGCTAGCACTGGGTCTATCATCTCTGCAACCTTCTCGAAAAGCTCTGCAAGCTCCTTCTCTGCTGCGATTACCTCTGCATCAACAGGATCTATCTTGAGGCTCCCTGTAAACCTCTTGACCTTCTCATCAGCAAGCTCAGGCATATCTTTCTCTATCTTTTTTATCCATTCCTGAGTTATGTCTGTTACTGTAAGGTCTGGATCAAGTATATATCCATAGTCTGCCTCGGTCTCTTTAGTACGGAGCCTTGTAGTTATGCCGTTAGCCGAGTCCCATGCTCTCGTGTCAAGGACAAGCTTGCCTCCTTCCTTTACGACCTTCTTCTGCCTCTCGACCTCATACTCTATAGCATGCTGTATCTCCCTGAATCCAGTTACGTTCTTTATCTCGCTCCTTATATAGCCTGATTCTTTTATCGAAACATTGACATCTGCTTTTATTATGCACTCTCCGTGCTTGAAAATCCCAAGATAGTTCAGGACAGTGATAAGCTTCTTCATGAATTCCCTTGCCTGCTCAGGGCTTTCCATGTCCGGCTCTGTGACTATCTCGCATAATGCGTCTCCGCTCCTGTTATAATCTACAAGGACGAAAGGGCTTGTCTGGATAGAGCCTTGATGGATAAGTGAAGCAGGATCCTCTTCCATATGCACCCTGGTTATGCCTATCTTTTTATCATTCAGATCAAGGATCCCTCCTGTGCCGAGGGGGATCTCGAACTGTGAGATCTGGTAGTTCTTTGCCATATCAGGATAGAAATATGATTTCCTCGAAAATATGAGCTCAGGGGAGATCTTGCATTTCAGTGCAGTGCATAGCTTCAATGCGTAATCAACTGCCTTCTTGTTAAGCACAGGCTTC
>CAYNQH010000272.1:0-1872 GCA_964399255.1 uncultured Methanosarcinales archaeon
AGCCAAACTTCTCAAGAAGGTTATAAGAAGGCTTGTTAGGATGATAAACCCTTGAATATATCCTTTCAAGACCTAGTTCTTTAAAGCCATGTTTTAATATCAAGGATAATGCCTCTCCCATTATGCCCTGCCTCCAGTATCTGAGGCCAAGCCAATATCCTACCTCTGCATTCCTGCTTTCCTTATTTATCTCTTCAAGGCCTATCATGCCAATGATCTTGCCATCTCTCTCTATCCCAAAACGCTCGCATTTACCTTTGCGGTGTTCTCTATGGGTCTTTGTTATGAAATCTTGAGCGTGTCTTAGATTGTAGGGGTAAGGGAGGGACATATACCTTGATACCTTCTTGTCTTTTGCATTAGCATGTATAGACACTGAATCAGATAGTCTTATCCTGCGTAGGATTATCTTTTTCCCTTTGATAGAATATGGTCGTCCTCTTGCCAATCTTTTCATAGAAATAGTATAGTTTTATTATTTATAAATATATCTACATGCCTACTAATATATATATACCTCAGTCATTAAGCCTTACCTTATCCTTATTTCTCCACCTTTTCATCAGAGACTTGAGCTTCTTCTCATCTTTTGATGATATTTTCTTTAGGTCTAGCTTCTTGAACCTGTCATATTCTTCCTTTGTTATGGCTCCGTCTTCAAGCATATCATCAAGTTCGGACTTTATGTTTTTTGTAAGGTCAAACCTGCCTCCAATAACCCCTTTCCTTATCGCTTTTATTCCTTCGTCTAGTTTCCTATCAAGAAGGCCGTAGCTCTGCTCATTCAGCTTTCCCTTTGCAAAATCATGCTCAAGATCCTCTTTTATCCTGATAAGCTCTGCTTCAGATTCAGATGGCTGGTTGTCATAAGAGTTTATTATTATATTGATCTTTCTCATATATGCAGTTGTCCTGTTCCTAGCCCTCCATCCAAAGAACCAGCCGGCAAAACCTCCTATGATGACTAAGATGACTCCGATCGCTTCCCAGTTCCAGTCTCTCCATGTTTCTTCTTTAGTTGATGTAGATGAAGAAGTATCTGATGTTTTTGAAGCTATCGATGTATTCTTTGTTGTTGTGGTAGGTTCTTTAGTCTGGGTAGGGGTTATAGTCTCCAATAAATTAGGGATTGGCTTCGGTTCTGTATTGCTTTGGGCCCATTTCGGCTTTGCCATAGCAAAAGAGCAAAGAATAGCCAGGATAATACAGAAAACCAAGATTTTTTTAAATAGCCCCATAAGATAATAGAACGAAAAGTTGTATTTAAATGTTACCTAAATAAATATTACTTAAAAGTCATATTATAGTTACTTGATAAATAAATATTATCTTGATATGAAAAGAAATGTTAATAATATTTTAAGAAAAAAATTAGTTCTTTACTACCTGTTCCATCGACTTAAGGCCTGTCCAGGTAGCTTCGAAAAGCTTTGCAAATCCTGCTGCGAAGAAAGGGGTATTTACCCATATTCCTGAGTCATATGTAGGATGTACATCTTTGTCATCAAGCAGCATGAATATAAGCTCCTTACCATCTACAAGAAGGAATCTTGACTTGACCTCGTCAACATGCTTAACTTCAGCAACCTTCTTTAGCTCTTCAGCAGCTGCCTTTGATTCTGATGTGATCTGAGCAGCAATCTGTATCTTGACTCCTTTTGCCTTAGCCTTATTTAGAGCAGATTTCAATGATTCTGCCTTCCTGATAAGACCTTGGGAAGTGGTCATTATAACTATAGAACTTTCAGCACCTTTTATTGCAGATTCAAGATGATTATATACATTGTTTCGTCCTTTAAGGCTTCCTGAAAGGTCGCTAGGATCAACAAGATCTACACCTTGAGTGTGGAGAAGGTTAAGCTCCTTAAGAAC
>CAYNQH010000273.1:0-1870 GCA_964399255.1 uncultured Methanosarcinales archaeon
AGGATATTATATAGCTGATTGGGTAGTGGCTAATGAGTATATCGAGAGAGATACAATCCATCATGAGATAAAGCATGCAAAGACCTTTGATATAATTGAACAGCATCCTGAATTCCTAGCAAGATGGGAAGCGCTTGCAGTTGATGAGACAGGAGACAGCCTTTACCTGTCAGGACCAGAACAGGTCTTCTCCCGTGTGAGAGGATTGAGCAGCCTTATAGATAAAGATAAGCAGATATCCAAAGAGAACAAGAAGCTGGGCTTTGTAAGCAACTACGCCAGGACAAATGTCTATGAGGATATTGCAGAGCTCTGCGAGGAAGCCGAAAGGTCCCCTGCTGAGTTTAGGAGATTCTTTTTCAGCGAGAGGAACGAAGTGATAGTAGAAAAGACAAGGCTTGCTATGGAAGTAGGACTTCTTCCTGCTGAGTTTATAGATTACCTTGAGGTCTATGATTCCTTCTGGTCAAGTATGGGCCCATTTGGATCTTTTGAGCATGATTCTTCAATCATCTTTATGAAAAAGAGCGAAGAGTTCCTCAATGCATATCCAGACAGCGTATATAACAGCAGGATATTGTATAATCGCGCACTTGTTATGTATCAGGGAATCTTCGGACCTGACTCTGAATATGACCTTGATCAGGTGATATCTGCTTATAAGGCAGTTATTGCTTCAGACTACAAAGATTTTGAATCCTATTCCTCCTCCCTTGAAGCATTATCTAAGATATACGGCTATACCTTGCAGGATAAAGAGAAAGAATCCGCATTAAACGAAGCAAAAAAAATGTATCTGGAGAGGTTCCTCAAAGGAGATCCTTCTCTTCCTATGAAAGGAGTAAACAGTTTTCTCTTAGAGCGAGGAATAAGCTTAGATTAAATTTCTGGAGTTATAATCCTATCTAGAAGCCATATCTCTGTTAAAAGGTTTCTTAGGCATCAGATTGCATATAGGGATAAGTTTTGGCCTCTTTTTCTTTATCAGGATATAAATGAACGGTTAAGAACATAGAAAGTTATAAAAATAAGCTGTTCGAGCTCCAAGCTTAGGATACCCATCTGATAAAAAATAAATATTTTTAAGGTATCTATCTCTTGGAGGGATTTACTTGCCAGATAATACAAGCACAAAGAGATACAGAGCAGCCATAAGGACTGAGAAGGGAGACAAGACATTAGGGGTATGTATAACCACAGATCATAATACAGGAAGTTCTAATATCAAGCTGGAAGGTCTGGTAGAAGCTTTAGGTGTATTCCCTTCTACAATAACCCTTAATGGAGGAGGCAATGATCTTGGGTATGTCCTTTACGATTGGTATAAACAGGCATTGCTGAAGATCTCCCAGCTTGAAGCCATACTGAATAATCCTCATAACCTACAGCCGATCATAGAACCTCTTCCTGATGAAACCTGCCATGGAGAAGAGAAGGATCTTAAGGGCACTACCTTGGCAGATCTTGATGAGTTCAGGCCGAAAGGAGATGATTCATATCTTCCCATAGTCAATGCGGTGGAGCATGTTTTCGAGAAGGTATTCCACTATTGGGAAGACAGGATATACACCTGCCTGGGAGTTGAGAAGCTTCCTGAAGCTAAGCTAAGATCAGAGATGGAAAAGGTCATAAAGGACTGCAGCAAAGGAGGATTTACGCAGCGTCTTCTCTTTTTTGTAAAGAGGAACCAGGATCCTGATTTCTATGCAGGCAATACTGATCCTTCAGAGAGATTCAGGCCAGAGAAGGATGGTGTAGTGCTGAAAGGTTATATGCACTACCTTACCAGGTATATAATCGATAAAGAGCTTGGAGGTCAGGGTTCTTCTATAACTATCCCTCAAATGCAGACTTCAGAGATACTGCATCA
>CAYNQH010000274.1:0-1847 GCA_964399255.1 uncultured Methanosarcinales archaeon
AGAAGGATGTGACAAAGATCCTAGAGTACAAGCTCATGCAGAAAGGAAGCATAGTCTGCCAGGGAAAATCTGTAGGCCAGAAGATAGGCCAGGGCCCTGCAAATGTTATAAAAGATGTCAAGGATATCAGCAAGTTCAAGAAAGGGGAAGTATTGGTCACAGAGATGACCGATCCTGACTGGGAGCCGATAATGAAGATAGCTTCTGCAATAGTCACCAACAGGGGCGGACGTACATGCCACGCAGCCATCATCTCCAGAGAGCTAGGCATCCCCTGCGTAGTAGGCACGAACAACGGCAGCGAGAAGGTCAAGAAAGGCCAGAAGATCACAGTAAGCTGTGCAGAAGGGGATGAAGGATTTGTATATGACGGCCTGCTCAAGTTCGACATCAAAGAGACTGACCTAAAGGCACTTCCAAAGCTGAAGACCCATATAATGGTCAACATAGGCAATCCTGATGAGGCTTTTACAACAAGCTTCCTACCTCAGCAGGGCGTAGGCCTGGCAAGAGAAGAGTTCATAATAAACTCCTATATCAAGGTGCATCCTAATGCCTTGATAGACTTCGATAAGCTCAAGGATGCAGATCTCAAGCAGCAGATTGAAGAGCTCAGCTACGGATACAAGGATAAGTCAGAGTTCTTCGTAGACAAGCTCGCACAAGGGGTAGCTACCATAGCGGCAGCATTCTATCCTAAGAAGGTCATACTGAGATTCTCTGACTTCAAGTCAAATGAGTATGCCAACCTGATCGGCGGCACGCTCTATGAGCCTAAGGAAGACAATCCTATGATAGGCTGGCGAGGGGCAAGCAGGTATTATAATGAAGGATACAAGAAAGGTTTCGCCCTTGAATGCAAGGCAATCAAGAAAGTAAGGGATGAGATGGGCCTTACAAACCTAGAGGTCATGATACCTATATGCAGGACAGTAGAGGAAGGGAAGAAGGTCCTGGCAGAGATGCAGAAGAACAACCTGAAGAAGGGATCTAACGGACTTAAGGTAAACGTCATGTGCGAGGTGCCTTCAAATGTCATCCTTGCAGACCAATTCCTGGACATATTCGACGGGTTCAGCATAGGATCTAACGACCTTACGCAGTTTACCCTTGCAGTAGACCGTGATTCTGAGATTGTAGCAGACATCTATGATGAAAGGAACGAAGCAGTAAAGAGGCTTGTCAAGCAGGTGATCGAGGTTGCTAACAGCAAAGGCAAGTATATAGGCATCTGCGGCCAGGCGCCTTCAGACTATCCTGAGTTCGCCCAGTTCCTTGTCGAGTGCGGGATACAGTCTATATCGCTCAATCCTGATACTGTGGTGAAGACAACATTAGCGATAGCAGATACTGAAAAAAAGTTAGGAGTCAATCCTAAATAAGGGGTGTTAAAATGGTAAAAGTTGCAATAAACGGTTTTGGAAGGATAGGAAGACAGGTCCTTCAGGCAGGCCTGGATGATCCAAGCATAGAATGGGTAGCTATAAATGATCTTACTGATGCAGCCACCTTGGCTTACCTACTCAAATATGATTCTGTCCATAAGAGGACCAATCTTGATGTGAAGGCAGACGGCAACAACCTTATAGTCAACGGAAAGGAGATAAAGGTATTTGCAGAGAAGGATCCTGCAAACCTACCCTGGAAAAAGATGGGTGTAGAAGTAGTTGCAGAATGCTCAGGGTTCTTCACAACAAACAAAGGAGCTGCAAAGCACCTGGATGCTGGGGCGAAGAAAGTTGTAGTATCTGCTCCTTGCAAATGCGAGGATGGATGCGACATCCCTTTGTTCACTGTAGTGAAAGGTGTCAATGAGCATGATTATGACAAGGGAAAATATGATATAG
>CAYNQH010000275.1:0-1838 GCA_964399255.1 uncultured Methanosarcinales archaeon
GAGATGATAGGATCAGCAAGGGATAAGTATGATGAGATTGCCCTAGGATACCAAGATAGGACGATGTTTGAAAGGCTGCCTATGTCAACTAAAAGGCAGGCGCTCCCTTCAGGGTCTATAGAGCTAGGGGCTATAGTTGATATACAGGATGGCAAGGTAGTCATGCTGCAGGATGAAGCCGGAAAAGCCGTGAAACCCTGATTTTTTGGCACTTCAGACCCTCAAATTCTGGAGTTATAGATCCTATAGTCCTTAATTAGAAAAAATATATTCTATAGTATAGAAATATTTATATATTAGTTATACTTACTACATATTAGTGACAAAAAGAGGCTAATGCTTCTTTCCCAAGGGCAATTATGATTTTCTATCATAAACCCCCTCCCCCCTCCCTGCTCTTGGGTTTTTTATACTTACTTTATCACAATTAGATCACAGATTAAATTTATCTCTTTTTCTTGATATTCTTTATACCTTATTTATTTTAGCACTAATAAATAGTAAAATTTATATAGAATTGTGCTATCTCTACCTATTTAGGGGGTTCTAGATAAATAATCAAACTGGTAGGTTAACACGCAAAATGACTCGCAAAGATGATAACCCAAAGAATTCTCTTCCTGAGGATTCAATGAATATAAAGATAGAGTATGATCCTGATCAGGGAAACACATCTAAAGATGAGCCTGTAAGGGAGCTCATTCCTGAAGAGGAGAGGGCTTTAGATGATTTCTTTGAAGGCAAGGTTGAAGATGATGCTTCTAAAGCCTCATTCGCTCCAGCTCTCGCAGATAGCCGGGGGATAAATCTTGAAGAATTTTTTGTCCTTGAAGGGCCCGGAGGGATAGACCAGAGCGTCCAGGTAGATGAAGCCCCTGTTGAAGAAGAGTTCAATCTTGATTTTGAGATGTTCAGGTTTGCAGCAGGCTATGACCAGCCTAAGCTGGTAAAAGAAGCGATACATATAGCAGCTAAATATTTTCTTCAGGGACAGATAAAGCTCATGCTTGAGAAGACAGATAAGGCCATGCCTACATTCTCGAAAGCATATGACAAGCCTTTTGATGTGGTCAAGAGAGATTATTTTACAATCACAATGTTCTACTCATATATAATGGAGAATCTTTCAGATTATAAGATGC
This sequence comes from uncultured Methanosarcinales archaeon, assembly GCA_964399255.1. Lineage (GTDB taxonomy): Archaea > Nanobdellota > Nanobdellia > Woesearchaeales > CAYNQH01 > CAYNQH01. The sequence continues at coordinate 1,143 of CAYNQH010000275.1, forward strand.
AGATCCAGATGAAGCAGAAAGAGCTTTCTGCCAAGAATCTAAAAAGGTTGAAGAAGAGATCATCAGAGATAAAGAGATTCTTCAACGAGACGCTTGAAGCAGGCCTTGTCCCAGAAGAGCTGGTGCAGCTTGTTCTCGAGAACTGCTATGATTATTTCAACCACAACTTCCTGCCTATGGAATACGCAGAGTCTGTTGCAAAAGGTTATGACAAGAGAGCCTTCAGCCCTAAGGCAAGGGAGAACCTGTATTTCCTTGTTAAGAAGAGCAGGCTTTCAAGAGAGCTTGACAGGCTGAAGAACATCAAGGACGAGCTTGATGCGCATAAGGACCCTGTGCTTGCACATCTTAAGGAGGATTTTGCATCTGCAGTGAAAGAAGGATCAGAAGATGGATATGATTATGATTGCGAGCCAGAGAAGGAAATGGTGGAAGGGAAATATGATGATGCGCTCAACAGAAAAAATCTTGATAAGGCTATAAAAGAGGCAGAGTCTGTAGGCCTGCAGAACAGGATAGACCGGCTCAATAGGAGATTGTTCCTGCTGGAGCATCATCCTGCAGAGCTGCAGATGGATAATAAAGGGAAGCTTCCTTACATGTGATCATTTTAATGCAATAATATTCATTAATGGAATTAGGTAGCAGAGATATATTGGAGGGGGATAATGGATTCAGAAGACATTGCAGAATATC
>CAYNQH010000276.1:0-1836 GCA_964399255.1 uncultured Methanosarcinales archaeon
TCAGACTAGTTCTGAGAAGGTGTTAAGATGGGAATAGAAGACCATATTGCAAATATGTCAGGGAAAGTGGTGCCAGTCGTTGCATTATGTATGGTTCCTTATGTTATCGGCTACTATGCTGGGTCGCATGATTCTTATGGGCTTCTGCCTCTACCTACAGCTGTAAATACAGGTGCTGCAATGCTGGTGGCTACCAGCATGAAGCTTACCGGGATGCTCTTTAAGAATGATAGGTTTAAGAGGGAGGCCAATGTTAAAGGCATAGAGCTTCCAAGACTTGACTCTTTGTCAGACATAAGTGTCACAAGTTATATGATAGAGGCAGGCATATTTAGTACATTAGCTACTCTTACAGGTTATGTTGTTAGTCTGATATGAAAATAGGAGGATAAAAGATGGGAATACCGACAAGCGAATGGAGAATAGTAGGAAGGCCGGGATGGTTCGGCGAAGCAAGAGATGAAAAGATAGCAGAGTACAATAATAAGTATGGAGAAGGAAATTGGAGGCTTAGGCATAAGCTAGGCCCGAGGGTTTTAGATTTTGACCAGGCTGTTAAGCTGTATGAACTGTCTTATGAGCTTGATTTCCATCATCCTGACAGGAGGTATCTCTGGAATGATCTGATAAATATGGCAAGTGATGTCTGGACAGAGCAGGAATCAGATGTAGAATCAGGCATAGATTATGCTGTACAGCTGGCGCCAGCAGCCCATTACGAAGATGTTGCTATAAGAAGGATCTTGGAGACGAATAGATTAAAGTTTAAAGGAGACAGGTTGGTCAGGATAAGAGCAGATAGTGAAGATACTGTGGGAAAAGTGCTCAGCTCGATCCATATCCCTTTTGTCTATCCTAATTATATAGAGGGCAGCTTGGATGACAAAATGCCCTGGTGGGATAGGCATAAAGGAAGCTTGGAATGCTTCTGGCATCTGAACAAGGTATTGCAGGTGAGAGATTAGCTTAATTCAGCAAGCGCTTCCTCAACTGTATCCTTGCGCTTGACCAGGGAATTGAAGAATCACGGCGATCTATCATTAAATTCACCTACAGCATAGACCAAAGGCTTTCCTGTCTTCTTTAGAAGGCTTAATGCAGCGCCGAATTCCATAGGCAGGGTTGTGCCTCTTTCATGCGATAGATAAATGAAAACATCACAATCAACGATTCCTTTGAGTTCATTCTCTGCGTATTGCCTGGCAGTTTCCTTGTTTTTCAGATAAGGCTTGATGTTCTTATGCGTTGTCCAGTCATAAGAGAGGGTATGCCCTAGTTTCTTAATTTTCTTATGGAGATTTAGGATTGTTTCTTTATCTTCAAATTTGCCAGCGATGTATACTTTCATAAATATGAGTAGGGGAGCATTATTATTAAAGATATCTATCTGAATATAATTAGGTTTTGTATAATCATCTCCCAAAATACTCTGCCTTATAGATCATTGTCGGGTTTAGGTATGTATAATTGTTTATCCCATCTCCGAACTTTTTCTTTAGCCCTTCCATAAACTGCAGGAACTCCTCAAAGGATGCTACTTCCAGGTCAAATTCAAAGTCTTCCCCTCCGATGAACTTATCAAAGTATACTACATTCTTATGTACCTTAATGTATCTGTATATTTCTGGTTTGATGTTAAGATTGTTGAGGTTAAGCATGAGCTTATAGTAATTATACCCCATCTTCCTGAAGTTGAGATTTACCCTGTAGCCTAAGATAGTCTTTTCTTTTTCAAGTTTTTTGATCCTTGATGCAATAGCTTTTGGCTTAATCTTCAATTTTTCTGATAACTCCAACAAGGAAATTCTTGCATTTGTGGAGAGCAATCTTAGCAAG
>CAYNQH010000277.1:0-1827 GCA_964399255.1 uncultured Methanosarcinales archaeon
GAAAAACAAGGAAGTTCATATTTAATGGAAAAGAAATTATAGTGTCGGCTCCTGCGTCATACGCTGCGCTATCCTCCCTTAGGTAGTCACCATTGTATAACATGGCTCCGATGTTAAATCTAATCTTATATTTTAGAAAAAAAATAATAAGCCTAAAGATAATTTTATATAGTTACTCATTTTTTTTAATATTATGGATATCAAAGAAGCGCAAAAGAAGATTAAGCAGATCTTAGGAGAGATGGAACATCCTAGACTGGCTAGTTTCATCGCTCTGACAGAAGAAGTCGGTGAAGTTGCCGATGAGATAATGAAGAAAGAAATTTATGATGAAAAAACAGATCTAGATGACCTTAAAGGTGAAATTGCCGATGTTTTAGTTTGTCTCCTTGAATTATCTAATGTATATGATATAGATTTGAATGATGAGTTCGAAAAGAAGATAAAAAATCTTGAACCTCGTGCAAAGGAATGGAAAGGTAAACTAAAAGAGCTACTGAATAAGAAAAGAGATAAATTAGACTAGGCTTTTTCTTCAAACTTTGTTCGGGAATAATAAATATTCACTTTTTACCCTTCAATCAAAAGTTTTATATAATTTAATCATAGATACAAATATATGAAAGATAAAAACAAGAAATATCCTGAAGGTCATTTTATCGGGATAGGCATAGCGCTTGGGATCCCTTTTGGGATACCTTTGGCAATTTCATTGGGCAATATTGCTTTCATTGGGACCGGACTTCCTATCGGTTTAGCGATAGGGATAGCGCTGGAAGATAAGTATAAGAAAGAAGGTAGGATAAGGCCTCTTAATGAAGATGAAAAGAAGATTAGAAAAATAGGTCTCATTAGCACTTTAGTCCTAGGAATAATTGTATTTCTTATGTTTTTATTAAGATAATATTCTAAGGATATTGCAATAAACTCGGCCCCGAGGGGAATATACCTGTATATGAAGAATAAACACAAAATATAAGCCTTACTGCAGTAGATTATCATGATGCATTCTGAGGATATAAAAAAAGAAGATGAGATAGACCTTGACGATCCTATGACCAAGCTTTTCAGGAGGGTCATGCTGGCCAGGACAGCATCAGAGCAGGGCTCGGATCTCTACTGTCCTAGCTGCTATGCCCACCTTCCTAAAACACCTATGACTACAGGCTATCTTATCGATGGAGGGCTTGACGCAATGAGGTTTGGCTATTTCTGCACCCTCTGCGAGACAGGGTTCGAGGATATCAACTGGAGGAAGGTCTTCCTTGGCAGCCCAGTATGTCTCAAAGAAGGAAAAGAGCCCGAATATCTAAGAAGGATAGCGGTAATAGCAAAAGATGCAGCCCATGCAGAGCAGAGATTCGGAGAGCTGTACTCAAGGTGCGAGAAAGAGCCTGGAGAGAGCTGGAAGCTAGAATATATTGAAGAGCTGTCGGTTGCAGAAGAAATCTCTATAGAAAACAAATTAGATGAGCTATACGATTCTGGAGTCAGGGTATTACACCTTTTTAGGTTCGAATTATAACCCCCTAAGCTATTTACATATTGAGGTTATATATATCCCCACAATAATCTTTATACTTCTCATGCCCACCTATTAGGATGGCAAAAGCAAGATCTTTCAAGATAGATGACAGGAATGCTCCTAGATTCTGCAGGGATTATAAGGTTATAGAACAGGTGGTGCTTAATCTTACTGATATAGGCAGCAACAACAATAAGTTCTATGTGATGGAACTGCAGGAATGCGATGGTGAATTCAGGGTATTCACCCATTATGGAAGGGTAGGCGTTACAGGCACAAAAGAAGGCAGGTATTTCCTCAAG
>CAYNQH010000278.1:0-1808 GCA_964399255.1 uncultured Methanosarcinales archaeon
TTAGGCTCTATAGTATCAGAGGTCCATTTCAAAGAAGCATTCGGATACCAGCTGGAGTTCCTTGAGAAGAACCATGTCTCCAAAGAGGCAGTAACAAAGTTCATAGAAGACGGCCAGAACCTTGGAGGGCAGAAGTTCATAGCAATAGTGCAGAACAATCTCACAGTAGTATTGATAAGCTTCACCCTCTCCCTTTTGTACGGCGCAGGAGCAGTATTCCTGAATGTCTTTAACGCATCGATATTCTCTGCCACCATAATCCTAACCTCAAAGTACATAGCTCAGACAGCATACCAGAAATTCATGGTGGTAGGAATATTCTCCCTCCACCTTATACCTGAAGTTGCAGGCTTCCTTCTCGCAGCTATGGCCGGAGGCATAGTGTCAAAAGCGTTCCTAAAAGAGAAATTCATGAGCGAAAGCTTCAAGAACGTAGTGAAAGACGCTACGATACTCCTTCTGATCTCTCTTGCGCTTATAACAGGAGGGGCTTTGGTAGAGTCATACATAACTCCTGAACTCTTCATAAGGCTCTTCTGAAGATAAAGTATTCCAGATGGAAGCAAGAATTCATTTCTTCTTCAGATTCTTCTTTGACCTGCCCTTGGATCCATCCTTGCCCTCTGAGAACATCCCTGGTATGTCTATCATATACTTCCCTTCTTCAAGCTTGTATACAAGAGGGTCGTTCTTGAAAAGATGGACGAGGTCAAGCTCGAACTTTCCAGGCTTCAGGACCCTTATGGACTCAAAATCAAGAACTACCGGCTTGTCCTCTTCTCTAGCATCCCCTATCAGGTCGAAAACATCCTTCTCTATCTGCTCTCTCTCCTCTTCGCTTAGATTTGTAAGAGGCTCTTCCTTAGCCTTCTCCAAAGCTTCTTTTTTGACAAAGAAAAAAAGTTTAGAACCGCAGCTGCACCCCTTAAGGATCTCATTAGATCCATCGTCATAAAAACTGTTGCATCTGACGCATTGGTGTGGCATTTTTTATCTTTACTTCTTCTTTTTCTTCTTCTTGTTGGCGGCGTCGTTAGTCAGCAGCTCTATCTTGTTAGGGTCTTTCTTTATCTCCTTTACTACTGCTGCCGGGCCTATGATCGTCAATCCCTGCCTGTCTCCCAGGATAGCATTGATCACGTTTGCCCTTATCTTATTGAGTATATCAGCATTCTTAAGCTGAGGGTCTATGACTGCAAGCTCTATCCCTTTAAATGACTGGTTTATAGACTCCATGGTATTCTTGATAAGCTCTGCCTCTTCCTGATCCCTCAGCCTGCCTTGAAGCAGGACTATCTTGTTCTCCTTGACCAGCCCGATTATCTTCCTTATCCTGTTGGAGGAGGTCAGGAATTCAATTTCCGAATATGGCATGAAATGCAGTGTTAATGACATCTTTTGTTCACCCTACTAAAACGAACAACGCTTCGTAAAACTCGTCGATGTTAGTGCCTGTCTTTGCGCTTATCCCTATTATATCATACTGCGGGAAAGCTGCCTGTATCTTCTTAAGGCTTGCTTTCCTCAGGTCCATCTTGTTCCCTACTATAAGGACTTTGTTGAGTCAAGGACAACTATGACAGCATCCATGTCATCAAGCCACTTTATCGCATCAATCACTCCTTTTGTGGCTTCTTTGGCTCTCTTCTTGGCCTGGTTGGCCTTCATCCCTTTCTTCATGAACTCTTCATAATCTATCCTTGTAGCGATTCCAGGAGTATCTACAAGGTTGAAAGATAGCTCTTTATTGCCTGACTTGATAGTGACCTGTTCTTTTATATGGATCTCTCTTGTCTCATGAGCTATGT
>CAYNQH010000279.1:0-1543 GCA_964399255.1 uncultured Methanosarcinales archaeon
GACAAATTTTGAGACGCTATGATCATTCAGTCTCGCGCCAGCTGTGATTGTCTTTCTCAAGAGTTTCTTTAATCTCAAGCCAGTCAGGCTTAGCCTTATAGTCAGGAAATTTTGGATCACGCAGCCTTTGTTCACGCTCTCTTTCCTGCTGCTTGTATTCCTCAGAATTGACATCTACCATCTCAAAATCTTCGCAACGCATGGCTTCCATCGTAGCCGCGCCTTCAAGTTGGCCCATCTGGTCCTGGCTCATGCCATGTATGCATGCCACAGAAGAATCCTCAAAGAAATGGTCGTAGAGATATTTTGCCTCCTCTTTGCTTCTAACTCCAACAATAAGGTAGTAAATCTTATTGTTGCCTAGCTTAGCGTCAAGCCAGGCCCTGCTCTTAAAGTAGCTCCTGGCCTGCCATTTTATGTCATAGCCTTCGCTGTCTTCCCCAGCTATCTTCGCAATCTCTATCATTATCATCTCTTGTACAATCCCTACACCTAGCCCTATCTTTTTTGATATCTTGGCATCAACATCAAACTGTGCAGGAAAGTAGAGCTCAGGCTCCAGGTACTCTTTTAATCTTCTTTCAAAATAATCATGGCCAGGATCTTCTGACTTAAGCTTGGCAGTGAGCTCATCAGTAGAAAGCCCTTCACTCTCAGCCCATCTTTTGAAAGCCCTGCTCCTTGACTGCTCAAACATGGTCCCTGTAAGCTTTGGCTTGCCCAGCTCTACCATGTAGCTTGAGTCAAGCTCCAAAGGAGCAAGATGCCTATGCACCAAAGAGGTTATCTCATCTTCAGAAGGCATGGACTTCAACCACTTGGTGTAGGATTCCTCCTCTTCCTTGCTTAGGATCCTTATCATGTCCTGTTTTATCCCTTCTCTATGCCTGGACCGCCTGACCTTATTGACCCCGCGAAAGTCCACATAAGGAAATTCAAGAAGATGGTCTATCGTGAGCTCCTCTTCTTTCCTTTCAAATATCTTTAGTGCAACATCCTCAGGATTCGCCGAGTATTGCCTGCGTGTCTCCTCATCTATCAAAGAGCATCACCCCCTGCTGTATAATCCTACCAGCTCTCCTTTCGCAAGTATATGGTTCTGCATAGCCTTCTCTACTATCGATTTGGTTGAATCCTTAGTGAGGTCAAGATGAGTGTCTAATGCATACACCTTGAAGAAATATCTGTGCGTGCCTGATGGCGGGCAAGGCCCTCCGTAAGAGTTCTTCCTGAAATCGTTCATGCCCTCTACTCCAGGGACTGAGCCCTCCTCAATATCTCTTTTAGGCTGGATGTTCCAGACGATCCAATGGTCCCAATTTCCACGCGGAGCATCAGGATCATCTACTATAAGGACCAGACTTTCTGTGCCTTCAGGTATGCCCTCAATGTTCAAAGGAGGGCTTATGTTCTCCCCATCACATGTATATCTAGAAGGGATCTTTCCATTATTCTCAAAAGCAGAACTTGTAACCTTCAAGGCCATATCTACCACCTCCTGATCCACCCCGATGATCGTTTCCTGGCCGCAGCCAAAGATCAT
>CAYNQH010000279.1:1557-1805 GCA_964399255.1 uncultured Methanosarcinales archaeon
GATGAAACACTTTTAAGTTAAATATTTATCGCTTGAAAATTCAAGTATATCCTGCAAAATCTAAAAGTTTTTAAACCTTTACCATATATTATATTCTCAGAAAGAGGTTCTTGATAGTTCATACATAGACTTAGGCAAACACTATGAATGATGACATAGACAGCAAAGTAAGGTTTACAGAAAAAGAAAAGCTTGTACTAGAAAACCTATTAAGATACTCTCCTGACGGAGTGATCATAACAGATTCA
>CAYNQH010000280.1:0-1804 GCA_964399255.1 uncultured Methanosarcinales archaeon
ATGTATTGGAAGGTAGGTCTCTTGGGGCTATGCCATAGCTCTCAGATATATCTATCTCGATGCCTATCTTGAGCTCTATGCCTCTTGCCTTCTGCTGCAGCTCCCTTAGATGAGAGAGGTACTTATCTATCTTTGAGGTTATCTGATTAGAAGGTGTGAGTTTCTGGGTGAAAGCATGGTCGCTTATTCCTATAATTTTCAGGCCTTTTTCTTTTGCAAGCTCGACTGCCTGCTCTGGAGCCAACATCCCGTCAGAATAATTGGTGTGTATATGCAGATTATGCCTTTTCATATTTTCTCCTCATTTTTCTGGCTGATGCAGGCGATTTATAAAACTTTCTTCTGCATTTAAATACTCAAATAGAAAATAGGTCAATCTTCATATTCTGGGATTTTGTAATCTGCTTTTGAAGGTAGCATGCTTTCATTGTCCAGCCTTATATGTTGCTCTGCTACCAAGGCGCCGATGTCTCCAAATATTTCTTTTGCTTCTTCTATCCCTTCTTTATGATGCCTGTGCTTCCTATGCTTAAATCTCTCAGGAGGAGGATATTTTACCATAAACTCATCTAACCAATTATGTATATTCTCATACCTCTGCCCGAATGTTCTTTCAGCTGCTCTGCAGTGCTCTTCAAAGTTCATACGAATTAATATTTTGAGCTATAATATTAATCTAGACCCTGATTTTCCGGAAATTTTCCCATCTCTCTTTCTCCTCAGCTTCAATACCTTGCTTCTTTAGATCTGCAATAATACTGTCAGAATCTAACCCATAATCCAGTATGTAGAATCCAGGAATTATCTCCTTAACATCAAAGGCATCCTGCAGGCTTGATACAACCATGCTGTCAAAGTTTATGACAAGGATGCCTGCATCATAAGGAGCTACTGGAAAATTCCTGCTCTTCTTAAGAAGCCTTTCAAGATCGCAGCCGTTCTGCAGGATGTCTATAACAAGGTTGTAATGATACCTAAATCTGTAGATCTTGTCTAACCTTTTTATTATCAATGTTATGAATGACATAAACCACTGATCTTTTTTGTTAGATATAAACCTCACAAGGGGGTATTTCCTGTCCAATGGCATGAGAAAATGAGCAGAGCTTTAACCTGTTCTATATATAGCAAATTTAGGGGTTTTGGGAACTCATCCGGGCTGTCCTGTGCAATCATTCATATTTTTTGGAAGGTTTGCAAAAAGAAAGCTTTTTAAATGCCTTTCAATTCACTCCTTATATGGGGGCAAAAGAGGAGAATACCTTAAGTTATAGGAATAAATGGCTTATTGTCATACTTATAATACTCGCAACAGTATTTGTTCTTGTGATATTGAACAGAAGCGGAAGTGATCCCCAAAAGGTTGATGAGAATAAAAGCTTCCCTGTCGAGAAGCTTGAGACAAAGGATAATTCTTCAGGCGAGAGATACCAGATAATGACCTATCAGAACGCTGACGGCACATTTACTTGCCAGGATGGAAGTGTTGTCCAGACTGCTGAGGGCTGCCTTGACAAGGCAATAGATACAATAATGCAGGACCGTGTTGATACAGAAGGCAAGAATGTAGTCAAGGTTACTGTAAAGCCTAATGCTGACGGCACATTTACATGCAGTGAAGGTTCGATAGTAAACGATCCTCAGGAATGCGCCGACATAATCTTAAGGGCTATGCAGGCTCAGCAGAATTCTAGTTGAATCAAAAAGTCTTATGACTATCTTCTATCTCATTAATGAATCTCTGAAGCGTCTTGTTGATATGTTCTGGCTGAGTCTTGAGTATCTCAGTAAGCTTTGCCAGAAC
>CAYNQH010000281.1:0-654 GCA_964399255.1 uncultured Methanosarcinales archaeon
GAGAAGGAATCCAGGAAGGTTCCAGCTTATTGCCTTCATCGCATTGAGAAGGGGTATGATACCAAAAGCCAGAAGAATCAGGCCTATAACAAAACTTATTGTGTCCCTTGGACTAGTGAATATCATCGCTTTCTTGTTTAACACGCTTTCACCTCTTTTTTTTGTTCGTAATAATTGATTATTTAAGCTGGGAAAGCAGCCTTTCCTCGTTTTGGATAAGGTTCTGGGCTCCTTCAGATTCTTTCTCTATCTTCTTGTGGAAGTTGTCAAGCTCATCCCTCATCTCTTTATGGAGCTTTTTTGATGTCTTCTCTGGCAGCCCTTCCTTGTCCATCTGCCTGACATGGTCATCCTGCTGCTTAATCTCATCTGTGAGGAAGCTGAAAAGCCTGAGCACAACAAGGAAGTGGATATACATCTTCTCTTCAATGAAACCCTGAAGAGCATCGTGGAGGCTGTCAAGCTCCTTGCTGATCGTCTTCTTGATCTTTGAAGGATCCTTTTCCTTGTCTATCTTGCTGCATTGAGTGATTATCTTGTCCATCACTGATTTGACCTTGCCGAAATCCTGCCTCATTGACCTTGCGGATGTGATTGCGATATTGCTGCACTCACCGATATCATATTTCATGACTCCGACCATCCCAAGCCATG
>CAYNQH010000281.1:664-1770 GCA_964399255.1 uncultured Methanosarcinales archaeon
CTCCGCATTCATCGGCTCGGCCGCGCATTCGGATCCCGCCTTCTCCATCAGCTCCCTGTCTTTTGACACTGTCTTTGACTTCTTGAACTGTTCCATGAAATCCCTGAACTCCTCAAGAAGAGTCCTTTCAATCTTGATTTCGCCTTTTATCTCAAGGTCCTCTATCTTCTCTTCCTTGTGGATGGCTTTAATGAACTTTGTCATGTTCTTTGTGACCTTGCTCACATTGCCCTGAGTCTCAGCCTCAGTAATCTCTTTTTTGATATTCTCAATGTCCCTCTCAATCCTCTCATCCCTTCTCTCAAGGGCAGTCATCCTCATAAGAGTGAACCTTGGGAACAGGGTATAATTGCCTTTAGCTAAAGAAGACATTGTATTCAGATAATCGACGACACTTTTCATTCAAATGCACCTCATTTCGTTTTGTGTTTAATCGCCTCTTTTTTTATATGTAAGCATGGATTGTTTATAAAGTTTTATGTTTGTATCATATACCAAATATATATCATTTCTTGCTCATTATCTCCTCTTGTTTCATGAACACGATATAATTGAACCTGTTTATCTCTATGAGCATCATACCTATTGACCTCGGTTCGTTGGTGTTACCTCCGCTGATAGGCCTGAACACCATCTCTTTTATGTCCTTGAGCTTGTCTGGCGTATCTATCTCCTGTATCTCAGAGACATTATTGCTGTTGTCTATAGATACCTCAAACGCATTCTTGTCATGCAGTGTCTTGAACCAGTATTGTATCCATTTGTCCATATCCTCCTTCATGATAAAATCCAGGAACTCTCCAATAACAACTTCTGGTTCATTATACCATGCAAACGCTTTTATTATGACCTGCTTTTGCTCATTGCCCATTGCAGCATAATAACCCTTTGCTTCATCAAACACTTTCTTGAGCTCGTCCAGTCCTGCAGCTTTCTTTACCTTATCTTTCAGAACCTTGTTCAGGAATTCTCTCAGTTGCGCTGCTTCACCTGAGTTGACCTCACTCTTATACATCTTCATAAGCTTCTCCCAATTCTCTTTTGACTTGGACTTGAGGTCTCTCACTGATTGTATATTCTTCTCCTTAGCGCTTTTTCCAGTCAGA
>CAYNQH010000282.1:0-1766 GCA_964399255.1 uncultured Methanosarcinales archaeon
CCAATCGTAATGGAGATGCTTTCCATATGCGATAGATCCATAGAGTGCAGGCAGAAAAGCGTTAGGAAAGCACTTCTGGACATGTATCTTATCTGCCCATTTTGCAAGTGGCATTATCCTAGATATGTTTGATATCAGATGGTAGCTTCTCCTGGAAAAAGGTATTGTCTCGAACTCCTCGATTTTCTTGCATTTGATGAGGCCGCGCTCACTCTTTGGCAGCGGGAAATATATCAGCTTCACTTCATTTCCCTGATTGCACACCTCTCTTGCAATCTCCACTATCCTTACTGTCCACGGCTCTTTTGCAGAATAGATATCATGCGGGTGGAGCATAAGGATCCTCATATTAGCTACCCGGGAGAAGCTTGTATCATTTCAGCTTCTCCCAAACATAGAGGAAAAGGTCGATAGCAAGAGTAAGTAAAGTAAGCCAGGCAGCAAGTATTAGCTTTTTCACAAGAGTTAAAACTTTTTTATGTTTAAATATCCTTCACTAAATATTTAAATTTTGAACAATTGTGCAGATATGTGAACCTGAACCTTATTCTCCAGCTAGCGATCAAGGATATCAAGTTAAGGTACTCCAGCAGCAGGTTCGGCTATTTCTGGATGATAGCAAATCCTGTGCTGATGCTAGTCTCCCTGTCTATCATATTCACAATGGTGATGAAGCTCAATTTTGAGTATTATCAGGTCTTCTTGCTTCTAGGGTTCATAGTATGGAATTTCTTTGTAGAGGCAACAAGCTCGAGCGTCAGTGCTCTCATTGCCTCAATGAACACCCTGAAGAGGATCAAGATCCCGCTTCATATCATAGTCCTGGGGTCAAACCTCTCTGCACTCATTAGCTTTGCCTCCAATCTCTTTGTCCTTATGCTACTCATGGTCTACTTTAAGATACCTTTCCTCACATTCCTCAGGCTCACTAGCCTAGTCTATTTTGGGCTCCTTCTAATTCTGGTTACGAGCATATCCCTTCTATTATGCACAATCTATCTATACTTCAGGGATATAGTCCATATATGGAGCTATGTCCTATTCATAGGTTTCTGGCTGACACCTATAATCTACCCACTTGATTATATCCCTCAAAACCTGATAAGATATTATATGCTGAATCCTCTTACTAGGATAATAAGCCACCTAAGGAATGCTATAATCTACAATTATGTTGATCCTGTAGAGCAGGTAGTCATCACTTTCCTGATCATTGCTGCAGTAGTATATATATGCCTGAAGATATACCTGCGTTTCTCAAATAGGTTAGGCGAAGTCCTATGATAAGCCTAAAAAAAGTATCAAAATCCTATGTTATCGAGTCTCCTGTCGGGAAAAAGACGATTCCAGTACTGAAGTCTTTAGATCTCACAATAGATGACGGCGAATGCTTTGGAATCATCGGTGCAAACGGCTCTGGAAAGACAACACTTCTGAAGATAATGGCAGGGATAGCAAAGCCCACCACTGGGAAAGTGTTTATCGGCGGGGAAGTATTGACATTCCTTGATACAGATTCCTCTTTCCATGATGAGCTTTCAGGCAGCGATAACATGAGCCTCTACGCTACCATGCTGGGGTGGGAAGCCCGTGAATTTGCAGAAAAGAAAGAATTGGTCGAAAAGTTCTCTGAACTTGGGGATTACCTGAAGCTCAAGCTGAAATATTACTCTGCAGGCATGAAGGCAAGGCTGGCATTCTCAGTCGCTATGAACAGCAATCACGATATTTATCTTATTGATGAATCGATATCTGTCGGTGATGAG
>CAYNQH010000283.1:0-1752 GCA_964399255.1 uncultured Methanosarcinales archaeon
ATATAAAAGAGAATCTTGTGCATATCTGCATAGTATTCCCTCCAAACTTAGATGAGAACATGACAGAGAAGAAGAGGATAAAGTTCCATGTAGATTATTCCCGTATCAATCTTGTGTTCATGATCCTGAATGTCATGAGCGAGGAGCTTGAGGATAAGGCTTCTGAGATGAGCCTGGACTTCACAGAGATGCTGCTTGAAAAGATAAACGAGAGCTCATCCGAACTTCTGGATAACCGGGAGGTCATTCTCTCTATCATCTCTGACGGAGAGAGTGTCTCTTTCAAGATCAATAAGATGTATTCTAACGTGACAGCCCTTGACCTTGATTTCAACATAACTTCCATGAAGGCAAGATTAGACAATAATAAGAAGAGGTTGGGTGACTTTGAAAAGAGGCTTGCAGAGATCAATAAAAGGCTTATCACTGCTTCCGACCTAGTAAGGAACCAGAAGGAGGAGGCAGAATCGGCCATAGATGATGTAGTTGACATGATAGAAGAAGAGAAGGATAGTATCCAGGAAGATGCTATAGACCCATTAGCCGAACAATTTGCAGAAGGAGGAGCCTGTTATCATGCTTCCTGCGGTGGCGGCGGCAGCATAGACTGTGTATGCACCGCCCAAAATCCTCTTCCCGGCTGTGTTGATACATCTAGCTGTGATTCTTCTGATGTAGAGTCTTATGCTGATTCTTATGCTAACTGCTATTCAACATGCTTCGGCTTGCAGACGAGCGCATTGATAGGCGAGCAGCAGATAGATGCCCTAGAATCTTATGCTGAAGAGATAGACTCTTCAAAATCTGATCTTGGTTTTTCTGAAGCTTTGATGGAGCTTACGATGCTTAAGTACGACACCAGGTATATAGAGGATCTTCTTACCAAGACTAGCTCAGAGTTTGACAGGACAAAAAAAGAATTAGACTCTATGAAATCTAAGGTAGATGATGCTGCAGAGACGAAGAACACTACATTGAGCGAGCTGAATGAGGCAGGCAGGACGATCAATAAAGCCCTTGATAATGCCTCAAGCCTTGTCAGGGTTCTGGACAGTGTCACAGAGGACCTTAACAATTTCACAGCATATTCTGCCGAAGATATAGTGAATCCTATAGAGGTAGATATAAAGCCTCTTCTCAAGGAGAAGACATATCTTGATTATACCTTTCCAGCTCTGATAGCCCTTATAATAATGTTCATATCAGTCTTATTATCCTCTACATCCATAATGACAGAAAAAGAATCAAGGGCATATTTCAGGAATTTCATCACCCCTGTGCCTGGGTTTATATTCCTTTTCGGGACTTACCTTTCCAATGCGATAATAATCTTTCAGGAGCAGCCCTTACCTCTTCCATATTAACTCTCCTGATCTCATTATTGGTCGCTGCTACAGTTTTCATACTTATCGGAATGATAATAGGATACTTCTTCAGCTCAGAAGAGACCACCACTCTGGCTTCTATATCAATAAGCACAGTGCTCCTCATGTTCTCTTCTATAGTGATACCCCTTGAGTCTATGGATCCTAAGGTAGCCAGGATCGCATCTTTCAATCCTTTTGTGATAAAACTCAAATCCTGTTCATAGCCTATATCGGTATTAAAATCAGTGGTGGTTGACCTCCTGTTATAGAGGAGATGCGTATCCGTATCGAAATGAGCAAGGCCGGCATGCAGGATGGTATAAGGATTTTTACCCTCGCCAACTCCCGCGGCCAGTGGGACAACATCTCCCTGGCCACCTCCCCC
>CAYNQH010000284.1:0-1726 GCA_964399255.1 uncultured Methanosarcinales archaeon
GGGCAACCACAGAGTATTGAACCCTTGTCTAGTATGACGACTAGAACAAGCATGGAGTATGGATAAGCTTCCCAGAAGAAGAAGTTGTCGCCAACGTGTTCATCTCACCTACCGGCGCTAAGGTTACAACAACCGGAAGCGGCGGAGCTGTTGAGAGCATCTCTCTTGAGAGGATCAACGTAGGTGCTGCAAGGCTAGCATCAGAAGTTGACGTTGACGAGACCAACCTGATCGTAGTTGGAGGTCCATGTGCTAACGCAATAGCTGCTGAAGTTATGGGCAACCCTGCAAACTGCGCAGAAGGCTTCGAAGAAGGAAAGGCTGTAGTTAAGTTGTACGACACTGGTAACAATATAGCTATGCTAGTTGCAGGCTATAGCGCTATGGACACCAGAAGGGCTACCAGAGTAGTTGCAAACTACGATGTCTATGACTTGAGCGGTGACGAAGTAGAAGTTACCGGAACAAGCCTGACCAACATCAACGTAAATATGCCTCAGTAAGAGCATATTAAATTTTTTTCTTTTTTTTTCTTTTTTTAGAATCTCTCGAATTTTTCCAGAACAGGCATGATACCCAAAGAATTCTATAATTTCACAGATGCTAAAAAAGATTGCTTAAAGGGCCTAGACTGCCTTTCCCGCAAAGATATTATGCAGAGACCTCAATATCCTGACCTTTACCATGCCTTCTTTCCTGCATTCAGCTATTGAGATTGTCCTGCCTTGAGCTATCCCTATCTTCTCGCATTTATGCCTGCCTTCAAGGATCACTTCTGCCTCAACAACATCCCCTCTCTTGAATGGGGCAGGATATTCCTTTGTCCTGGCCTGCTTGTAGTCCATTACAAGCCTTATATCATGCTCTTTCTCTAGGTTCCTTAGGGAGCTATAGAAATCCTCGAATCTAGCCTCTTTTGCGGCTTTCCTGCCCTGCTTATGCCTTATGAAGTTCTGCATGCCCACTTCAAAGCCATGCTCTTTTGCGAACAGTATTATCCCTTGCATCTCACTATCATTTACCCCTTTGAGCCATACTGGCGTAAGGACCACCCTGACCTTCCCTTTTAGGTATACCAGGACATCCTTGATATGATCGATATTATATGAGCAGGTGCCTGCAATCTCCTTTGCTTTCTCAGGAGACATCGAATTTACCGAGATATTTATCTGGGTCAGGCCAGCCTGTACAAGCTCGTCAGCGAGCTTCTTCGAGAGCAGCAGACCATTGGTTATTATGGTTATCATCTTAGGGCTTAGCTCTGCCATCTTTGCGACAAGCTCTGTAAGCTTGGGATAGAGAAGAGGCTCTCCATGCGGGTTGATGTAAATCTCAAGATCATTCGTGCCTTTGTAATCCATAAGCCTCTTCAGCTCCTGGACGATATAATCATCCTCGACAAGATAATCTATTGCCTTTTTTGCATCAAGACCTTCATCTACAGAACAGAAGACACAGTTTATGTTGCATCCTGTTGATGGCTTCACCTCGATCATCGTGCTGCCCTTATCGACTATGCCGAAGTAAAGGTTGCCTATGAGATGGATGCCGCTGTACTTATGTATCTATATGGACTTTCTATTGGTAAGATTATTTGAGAGATCCATGAATGTCGGACTCATATTGTGAATATGTCCAGTTGAGATAGGGACAATCCTTTTTTTCGAGTTCCGGATCGACATCGCTTTCTCCAACCGTTTGGGTCAGGTCGAACCTGCAAACAACG
>CAYNQH010000285.1:0-1725 GCA_964399255.1 uncultured Methanosarcinales archaeon
GATGATAAGGTCGTGCTCAATCACGATCACTCCGGTGTTCTCATCTGCAAGCCCTCTGATGAATCTTGCAACCTTAATCCTTTGGTTGATGTCAAGATAGGAAGTCGGCTCGTCAAAGATGTACAGGTTTGCCTTCTTCAGCACTGCTGCCGCGATAGCAACCCTCTGCAATTCTCCCCCTGAAAGAGTTTCAATATCATTGTCAAGGAAATCCTTGAGATCAAGAAGCTCAACAACCTGTTCCATCCTTCCAGTCTCATCAATCTTCTTCAGGATACCCTCTACTTTTCCTTTGGTGGCTTTTGGTATGAGCTCAACAGACTGAGGCTTATAGCTGACGACCATGTTGCCGTCTCTCACATCCTCAAAGAACTGCTGCGCTTCAGACCCTTTGAAGTATTCGATAAGTTCTGAGAATCCTGCAGGCGTGTCGTTTCCAAGATTCGGCTTCAAGACTCCTGCCAGTATTTTGATCGCAGTTGATTTCCCGCTGCCGTTCCTTCCAAGGACTCCGACAACCTTTCCCATGATCGGAGTGGGAAGATTGAACAGATGGAATCCGTTCTCCCCATATCTATGGATAGGGGTGTCTTTCAGCATCTCAGGAAGATTGACGATGTGGATCGCATTGAACGGACACCGCTTGGGGCAGATTCCGCAGCCAGTGCACAGCTCTGTGTTTATGGCAGCCTTCTTGTCAAGTTCATCGATCACGATGCATTCTACATCTGTCCTGTTTACAGGGCAAAGCTTCATGCACAGATAGTCTCCACACCGCGCAGGGTGGCATTTCTCCTTCTCGATCACTGCTATGCGGGTCATGGATTACAGCATCTCTAAAGTGTTTAAAAGGTTTTTGGGAGACTAAATAGATAAGAAAATATCTTGATAGGGATCATATAGCGTACATGGCTTAAAAAAGCCCGAAAACGCCCATAACAAACTTTAAATACCCTGTCAGCTAGAGATATATAGAGATATACCATGACAAACTATGATATTGATGAAGCAAAGAATGTGAAAGGAAATTCATATACTGTTCCTGAATATGATATTCAGAGCCTGAATGAGATCAAGAAACTGATCAAAACCGATGGATACATTAAAGCAAAAGATGTGCGCGAGCATCTGGAATTCCTTGAGAAGACGGCAGGCAGGCTGAATAAGATCCTTGCGAACGAACAGCAGGCAGGCATGGTCGATCTTGACACCTCACACTTCATAAAAGAGGTCATGCAGACCTATGAGAAACTGTACAGTATCTATGAGGATATTGTTGAAAAGCTCAGTGATACTCATGCAGAAGTCAAGAAAAAGAAGAAAAAAAGCGCTATGGTGACAGGATTGGGAAAAGGATCCATCAGCGGCGGAATGTACTGAACAAGAATATATAAGGATTAGAGATGAGGGATACTGATGAAATGTGAGATCTGCAAAGAAAATATTGAAGAGAAATTCCTGAAAAAACCTATTGGAAGCTATGTCAAGGATGAGAAAGGCAAGAAGCACCTCATCTGCCCTCACTGCCAGGCAAAACTGCCTGAAAAAGAGCAAATATTAAAAAAGCTGTGATTTCTGGACATGATTATGCCCTTGTAGCTCAGCGGTGGAGCAGCTGCCTCGTAAGCAGCAGGTCGGGAGTTCAAATCTCCTCAAGGGCTGATTGAGTTTATGCCATTGAGCGAAGCGAAATGGCATTAATACGATTTGGGTTGATAAGGGTTT
>CAYNQH010000286.1:0-1700 GCA_964399255.1 uncultured Methanosarcinales archaeon
TAGGAGCTGCAGCAAATGTTGTCGCAGGAACCATCCACGGCGATTCCCCTTATGGAATCTTTGACAGGGTAGTAAATGATATAGGCGTGCCAAAGACATCGTTCAAGGCAACTGACCTTTGCATAATCGCGAATCCTATAAAATCCGCTGACGGACTCCACAAGTTCAGGAGGGTAGTGCAGATAACAGAGGTGAGGAAGTTATGGGAAGATGATCCTCTCACAGAAGGAGGGTTCGTAGACCTGATGAAATATGACGCTAAAACAGACGAGCTGCAGCCATCTGCAGAGCTTCTTGATGGAGATTCGGATGTATTGAAAGCCATAGCTGCAAATATCCCTGACTTCGCAGGCAGCTGGGACGCGATGTGGGAGAACATAGAGCTTAGGGCGAAGATAAAACAGACCATCACAGAATATGGCATAAAGCTGAAGGATGAGGATATGCTTGAAGCGCCTTTTGTGATAAAATGCAACGACCAGATGCATATAGTCTCTGAGCTGGTAAAGGAAGAGACAGGAAGCCTCGATTCAAAGAGGATATATGAAGATTGGGAAGCATGGTTCAAGAGAGAGCTTAAGAGAAGGCAGCTCAAGAAGAAAGAGGAAGAATCATAAAATGCCAGAGATATCAAAAGATGAGATGGTCAACCTCCTTGACAAGTACAAGGATCAGATGGAAAGCAGGCTCTCATCAGAACCTCAGCCTGAGGAGGAGAAGATAAAGAAGATAACCTCTCATGAGTATAATGAGTTCAAGAAAGAGTACATGCCTCATCATATGAACCTATATGAGAAGATGTGCAATAAGGTCGAGGAGATAATGAAGATCCCTCCCGCACCTGCTGTCGCTGAGAAGCTCCAGAATTCTATCGATATCTGCCACCTGAACGTGACCCCTACAGGGACATACAGCTTCTCTCTTGTGGCACCTCTTCTTGTCATACTGCTTGGAGGCGCCATCAGCTTTGTAGTTCTGAACTCGCTGTATTTTGTAGTCATATCCTTAGTGGTGGGGTTCTCTCTCATCCCTATATTAGGCGGGCTCCCTCATTTCATGGCCAACGGCTGGAGGATGAAAGCGAGCAACCAGATGGTCCTTTGCATATTCTACGTTGTCACGTACATGAGGCATACCTCAAATATAGAACTAGGCATAGAGTTCGCTGCAGACCATCTTGCACCGCCATTGTCTCTTGACCTTAGGAGGATACTTTGGGATGTAGAGACAGAGAAATATGAATCTGTAAAAGAGTCTCTTGATAGATACTTAGAGACATGGAAGGATTTCAACATGGAGTTCGTAGAAAGCTTCCATCTTGTGGTGTCATCTCTCTATGAAGGCTCTGAAGACAGGAGGCTTTCTATGCTTGACAAATCGCTTGATGTCATCCTTTCTGAGACTTTCGAGAAGATGCTTCATTATGCTCATAACCTCAAATCACCAATTACCATGCTTCACATGCTTGGAGTCATCCTGCCTGTCATGGGCCTGGTGATCCTCCCCCTTATAGTCAGCTTCATGCAGGAGGTCCGTTGGTATCATATCGCAGTGCTGTATGATGTGCTCCTCCCTGCAATAGTCTTCTATATGGGTATGAAGATCCTTTCAACAAGGCCTACAGGATATGGAGATACAGACATATCTGACAATCCAGAGATCAAGAAATTCAAGAAGGTCATATTCAACTTTTTAGGCAT
>CAYNQH010000287.1:0-845 GCA_964399255.1 uncultured Methanosarcinales archaeon
AATGAGGGAGTCAATATTCAGCGTTATAAAGGTCTTGGAGAGATGAACCCTCAGCAGCTTTGGGAGACTACGATGGATCCTGCTACAAGGACTATGCTTAAGGTGACTCTTGAAGATGCTGTCGAAGCAGACAAGATATTCACTATCCTTATGGGTGATGAGGTAGAGCCAAGAAGGCAGTTCATCCAGGACCATGCGAAAGAAGTGGTTAATCTGGATGTTTAGCTCCTTATCAGGAGATTTTCTATATTCTAATTTTCTGATTATAACCTTGATTATAATCTATAACCCGAATGTAGCCATGAATACAAGAGCGCTTGTGATATCCTCTCTTGTCTTTACTGGTTCTATGCTGTATCTTCTGAAGAAATCTGAGAATGCTTTGTTCATGAACTCTGCTTCTGTCCTGACAGTGTCATACATAAGACCTCCCTGCGGGAAATCAGTCTTATCGCATTGCATGATGACCTTTGCAAGGTAAGCGGCTACCGAGCCCATCTTCTCATAGTTTAATTTTTCCGGGGTGTCAGTAGGCATATGATAATGTTCCCATCTTCCGCATGACATGAAAAGGTAAGGCCTGTTGTTTTGATTGAATACATGATGGTCTCCCATAGATCCGACATATGCATTTAGTATAGGCGATATCTGGAGAGGGTCTTCCACTGGTGTCGACCTTAATACATTCTCAAGCGAAGGATGGCTTTCCATCCCTGTTATGAACATAGCATCTTTACATCCTTTTATTGGGGTATCATGCCCTACTAAGTCAAGTATTATTGCGCAGTCTATGTCTCCTTTCTGTTGATATTTGTAGAAGACTGTCGATCCCATCGCATTTGTAA
>CAYNQH010000287.1:855-1697 GCA_964399255.1 uncultured Methanosarcinales archaeon
GCATCAAAGAAAGCGAATACTATATCTCTATCAAGGCCTGCTGATCTAAGCCTTTCAGCGGTTATAAGTGCGATCGATACTGCTGCTGCGTTATCATCTGCGCCAGGGGTGTCTCCAAATGTGTCATAATGTGTGCCTATAAGGATAGCTCCTTTATTCTCTGCTTTGCCAGGTATCTTTGCTGTTATATTCAAGAATCTGGTATCAAATTTCTTGTATCCTAGACCGAAATTTTCGCCTTTGTATGGCTGGGCACCTATCTCTTTTAGCCTGCTTAGGATGTATCTTGCAGATTTATCATGGCCTTCTGAGCCTATTCTCCTTGTGCCATGCATTGCGAGGCTGAAGACATCTTTCTTCATAGTCCTTAAAACGCTGTTTTCAGGCGCTATTGAGGCAGGATTTTCTTGAGTCATGGCAATATTATGGAATCTTCTAGTATTTAAATCTTTCGTTTTTTACTACTAATAAGTTACTAAAAATAAAGTTTATTAAAGACTAAGGGGTGTTTGGATAAATTTTATATATTTTAACCTATTCTTTCCAGTTAATTTCGGTTCATGATAGTTTATTTGGTATTTTGGCGGTATATTTGGTAAAAGGACTTAATACAGAAAGGACAGGTCTTGAGCTTAAGATTGCTTTAAGCTACCTTAAACATATGGAATCCTGCGCTTCACAAAAAAGCCAGGAGATACAGCCTAATGATGCAAAAAGCCTTCATGGAGAAGAGCTTGAAGATGGGGAGTTTAGGCAGGGAATTATCGATATCTATGGCACAATCGTAAAATATGACCTTTCAAAAGATTACCTTCTTCCTGAAGGAGGGAGGTTTGACCCTG
>CAYNQH010000288.1:0-1639 GCA_964399255.1 uncultured Methanosarcinales archaeon
AGACATATACTGCCTGGCAAGAAAGCCGAGATCATTGTTCCGCAGGGTCCCTTTCTTAGAGTTCCATAGGAATCCTTTATACTTAGATGACTGCCGATTATCCCATAGTAGGAAATCAGCGAGTTTTGAGATAGAATAGCCTGCTCCTTTGAGCTTATCCTTTAGCATCTCAACTCCAGGAGCAGTCACTGCCTTAAGCGCATCAGGACTTGGAAACCCTATATCATCCAGTGTAGCGACCTTAACTATTTTCATCTTGATAATACATCCATCATAGTATAGACCTTGCCGTCTGCCTCATAGTTTTCTATCTTTTCCAAGAGGAAATCCAATGCTTTGATAGTCCCTGCTGCGTATATCTCACGGCCGTTCACATTGTGGGCGAAGGTAACATCTCTGCCTTTGCCTGTTATCATGCATTTAAACATAACTGTCTCATCAGGAGAGACTCTCATTAAATAATCCCCTTGTATGAACTTAGAATAGCCTTGGAATACAGGGTTAGCTAAACGGAATGTTGCAAGGGTCCTGCCAAGATCGAGAACATTTTTCTTATTACTTGAGGTCTTCAGCTCATAGGTATGCCATCCATGGCCATATCTATATTCAGAAGGCACACCCATATCTTTCTGCACCTTCCAGTCTCTTATCTTTACTATCTGGTCAACAGAAAAATCCAAGCCAAGATCATTAAAAGAATTCACCACTGCTTTTGCTGTACCGCTCGTATCTGCCTTGCCTACAAAACCTTTAGCAGGGTCAGGCCCTTGATGGCTTTCTACAATCTTAAGGGTGCAGCCTTTAAGTTTGCCCTTGTTCTTTGAAGCATATCTTTCCATGACTGACTGGAACTCTACGATCTGAGGGGCCATGTTAGGCGCTACAATGCAGCCTATCCCATTTCTATCATATCTCTTTTCTTCAAGTTCCATCTCTTCTACTACCCTCTCCATCTCTAAGCCGGTAGTTCCCACGATAAAATCAAGCTGTTCCCTTATGTAGAAGAGGACATTGCCCATCACAGCACCCGGATGGGTGTAATCAATGCATATAGCATTAGGATCTCTCATATTATCAATCAAGTGTACAAGCTCCCCCCTTTTCTCAGGGGTAAACAGCCTTATCTTCTTACCTAAGATAGTCTTACTCTTCTGCCTTATCTCAGGCCCGGTAAGAGAGAAAGGCAGGAGAGTATACTTATCTGATCTTATAATATGCTCTGCGACCTTTGAGGCCATGTTTCCTGGTATTCCATTGACAACTACTTTTCTCATAAAAATCCCCTCCTAAAATCTCTAGAATTCCTAGAGTGATTTACACCACTTTTTTAGAGAGTATCACCTACAAGTATATAAATTTTATGAGGATAATAAGCTCTGTCCTAAGAGTCCACTGCCCTAATGTCAAAATGCTCCCAAAATATGAAGGATAGTGCGTTGCGAGGGGAGGCTCCCAAGGGTCTTGTTCCTTGATTCCGCTGTCAAAAAACCACTTCCTCACTTCTGTTCGGAGTGGTTCAGACCTATTTTGTGTAGTGAGGCTGAACCTAGTGAATGCCTCACTTATCTCGCGTGCCAACGGAGCGAGCCGTTGACGAGAACGCAGCACTATCGATATCATAATAGGCATTTTGAAGGCA
>CAYNQH010000289.1:0-327 GCA_964399255.1 uncultured Methanosarcinales archaeon
GGCCTGATTCCCTTATCTGTGAGACAACTTCATTTTCTGAAGGTATATGAATATATTGTTTTGTGTATTCTGATGAAGAGTCCCTCTTGAAGAATAGGTCACCAAAGTCAGGGTAGCCTGGGTCATATCCAAATGGTCTCAGAAGATGGTGCTTTACAAATTCCTTTGCCCATAGGAGCATATAGCTTCCTGCGTAGCTTCTTATGTGCGAAGTGAAGATAAAAGTCCCGTTTTTCTTCAGAACCCGCTTCGCTTCCTTCAAGGCTTTCAGCCTGTTTGACTTGCCTGAAATCTGGCTCCACCCATTGAAAGAGAAAAGCGCGTTCG
>CAYNQH010000289.1:337-1609 GCA_964399255.1 uncultured Methanosarcinales archaeon
CCAGCTCAGACCCGCCAAACCCGCGGTTAAGGACCGGCAACCCGGGAAAATCTCGTCAGCGACAATATAGTCAATCTCCAAACCTTCTCTTTTTGCAATCCTTTTTGCAGAGCTTATCATACCTGGAGTGATATCTATCCCGAACACATCATATCCATGCTTTGCAAGCGCGATAGAAGTCCTTCCTGTGCCGCAGCCGATGTCGAGGACATGGCCTTTCTTGAAGTATTTCTTTATAAGGAGTTCCTCACTCTTCCAGAGCCCTGAGACTGCAAGGTGCTCATAGAAAGAGAGCGTCCTTGGAGCAGAGAACTCACTTATGACAAGCTGTTTTAGTTTGTCCACCGGATATTGCAATATCTTTCAATTAATAAACGCTTTCAATGGAGCTTATAGACTTGCGCAATGCTCGATTCATAGATAGGTTTCATTCCGCTTAGGTAAGACATCATTTCATTATAGACTTTTTCGTATTTGGGAATAAGTGGCGCTGGAGATTCCTTGCTGACAACAACATAACCAAATCTCGAGAGGATATGAGTTAAGCTTGAATTTTCCCCAGCATATGTTCTAGGATAATACAAAGAATGCGCATCAATCGTGCTGCTCTTCATGACAGCATAATGGATTGCGGTTTCAGAAGAAAGATAAGCATCGCCTGAGACAAATAAGATTGTATCATTTGCCACAAGGAGTAGGTCATAGACTTTTGGGAGTTCTTCCCAGCTTTCATTTGTTAGTAAGAGAAGATTTGTGTCTGTGACGTAGTTGTATTCGCTATATAAGAAAGAATAACTTGACTGGATATTGCCGCAAATGATGCTGTTCTTTGCGATAGGTGTATAGAGTAAGTTTGCAATAGATGTGCCTTCCTGCAGTGGAGCAAGCATCAGGAGCGAATAAAGGAAAAAACAGAGCCAAGCTTTTTCCAGCTTTCCTTTGTGCAGAATCCCTGAAACTAGAATCACGGTATACACAGCTAACGGAGTTGTGACAACATTATTTTTTATAGGAAAGAGATAGAAGAAGAGATAACCTGCGCCGCCTGAGAGAATGAAAATCATGTCAGGTCTTGACAGGTGTATGCTTTTTCTCCTGGAGAGGATAAATGCAAACAAGGATAATACGAGGAGTGTTATCACAACCCCAATCTGATCAAGGAGAAGGTGGACAGCATAGCAGTAGATTGGCTCGCTTCGAAAGATATTGTCCTGGGAAGAGTACCTGGCAAAGATGCTTGCGGGCATGTATAGAGGCATAGAGAAAAAGACT
>CAYNQH010000290.1:0-1608 GCA_964399255.1 uncultured Methanosarcinales archaeon
GGGTAGCCAGAAGATATCTCTCTTAGGCATCTGCTTCTTGACATATTCTATGCCTAACTCTTTGAACAGGTCCATAAAAGCAG
Source organism: uncultured Methanosarcinales archaeon (assembly GCA_964399255.1). Taxonomy (GTDB): domain Archaea; phylum Nanobdellota; class Nanobdellia; order Woesearchaeales; family CAYNQH01; genus CAYNQH01. The sequence continues at coordinate 84 of CAYNQH010000290.1, forward strand.
ATTCTGAATAATCTGAGAAAGACACAACCCTCTTGATCTTAGAGTTGGCTATCATCTTAGCGCAGATTATGCAGGGGGAATGGGTTATGTATATCGTCGCACCTTCTATGTTCACTCCATGGATAGCTGCCTGGATTATGGCATTCTGCTCTGCATGGATCGCCCTGCATATCTCATGCCTTGTCCCGGAAGGTATACCCAGCTCGTCCCTAAGGCAGCCAAGCTCAAGGCAGTCTTTAGCTCCTGCAGCTGCGCCATTATACCCTGTAGAAAGGATGCGCTTGTTCTTGACTATCACTGCGCCTACATGATGGCGCCTGCATGTAGATCTTTCTCCTGCAAGCAGCGCCGCCTTAAGGAAATACTCATCCCACTCAGGCCTGTTGCTCTTGAGCTCTTTAGTCTGGATATCATAAAGGAGCTTTGTGCACTTCTTATAAAGGTCCTCAAGGGAGCTGTCATTGATGACAACCATGTCTGCCATCTTAAGGCACTTGCCGACCTGCTGTCCTGATGCAGCCTGGCCGACTCCCTTATCGATCCTGTCAAGCTTCTTGAAATCAGCAAGGGTTATAGGATCTTTCTCTCTTGCGCGCTCAGACATCCTATTGAACCTTATCTTTTCAGGGGCATCGACTGCTACAAGATAGAAATCCTTCCTCCTTCGCAGCTCTTCAATCTCAGCAGGGTTCCTTATCCCATCCACTACTGCTTTGTCTGTCTTTATCTTCTCAAGGAGCTTCTTTGCAAGTATTCCTGCGCCGAACATGGCCCTGAGCTCATTGCCCTTCGCGATAAGGTTTTCCCTGGTCTTTTCCTTGCCCTCAGCCTCAAGCTCAGCCCTTAGAACATCAGAGAAGATATAGTATTCAAATCCCTTCTGCTTTAGAAAGTCAGCTACTGCCCCCTTCCCAGCAGCCAAAGTGCCGGTCAACCCGATTATCATTAACTTTGAGATAGTTCTACCATTTATATATTTTACTATTTTAAAATGGTTATTCTGCATAAGCTAAAAATTTATATAGTTCCCGGTTTCTAGATATATGTTCTTACGGGGGTAGGGAAAGGTAGCAATACCGGAAAAGCCGAAAAAAGAGGTGAGGGCGCATGGCCCACCATATCATAATAGACGGATTGGACGGAGTGGGAAAAGGAGTAATTCTTGATGCTATAGTGAGCTATGTTAAAGATAAGGGCTACAAGGTTCTTGACCTTGATGAATATTGGAAGCGTAACACTGTCCCCCTTATAGACGAGCATGATGTCAATGACATCAATTTCTGGAAGATGAACACCTTCAACCCAGATATCAGTGAGATAAAGAACTATGATTTCATCATCCTTTCAGAGCCTACCTGGACAGGCATAGGCAAATACATCCGGGAGGTCCTCATAAACAAGGACAATAAAGGCAGGTATTCAGCAAAGACCACTGCTGAAGCTTATGCCCTGGACAGGCACATCCTCTACCAATCTATCATAAGGCCTGCTCTTCAGAAAAATATCAACATAATCCAATCAAGGT
>CAYNQH010000291.1:0-1587 GCA_964399255.1 uncultured Methanosarcinales archaeon
GCGGATCGCCTTTACTGTCGGAGAGCCGTACTCATATCGAGCCAGGGGCAGGGCTTACAAAGATGACTGGTTTTGACTGCTTCAATATGGTAAGCATATTCAGGGATTCTGTCAATAGGAGAGATGCCTCCTTGTGCAACAGCATAGATATGAAGCTTTACCCTTACAGGTCCTTGTGCGGGGCTATAGTAGCAAAGTCGATGAACAATACTAATGAATGCACTGCTCTTGAATCGAACAAATTCATCCCAGGCAATATAGTGAGGGACTGCATCATAATGGCCAAGAAAGAGTATATAGACTTCTCGGGATTTGTCAGCATATGATCCTATCCTAGACCATCTGAATTATTTTCCTGGAATCGATAGATTTTTCTTTGATTTTCCAATAATTATTTAAATGATCTCCTCATTTAAAATTTCATCCAGATGCATGATATGTGTGGTGTTCATAATAATCTGCCATGATATTGCTGAAAAATGGATATGAGGTCATATATTGGTCCACTACAGAAAGATAGATATGTACAGGAATGTTGTAGGCGATAAGGCAGTCGATGATATATTAAAGGAGTCAAGCCCTCTTGACGGCAAGCATATCCTACATATAAATTCTACATATTATGGAGGGGGCGTAGCAGAGATGCTCAACAGCCTTGTCCCTCTTTTCAATAATATAGGTATAGACTGCGGGTGGAGACTTATTAAAGGTAGCCCTGATTTCTTCTCTGTGACTAAAAAGTTCCACAATGGTGTGCAGGGAGAACAGATAAACCTTACATCCACAAAGAAAAGGATATACGAATCTGTCAACAAGGTTAACTCTACATTTACCCACATAAACGGGCATGACTGCGTTATAGTTCATGACCCTCAACCTCTGCCTCTGATCACGCATTATAAGAAGAGGCAGCCTTGGGTATGGAGATGCCATATAGACCTTTCTCATCCTAATAAGGAGCTGTGGACATACCTTAAGCAGTTCATTGTCAAGTACGATAGGGTGATAATATCAAAGAACAGCTTTAGGCAGAAGTCGCTTCCTGTCCCTCAGGAGATAATATATCCTTCTATAGACCCTCTTACTCCGAAGAACAAGCCTATATCTGATGCTGTAGTCAGCAAATACCTGAACAAGTTCGGGATAAGGAGGGATAAGCCGATAATAAGCCAGGTCTCAAGGTTTGATAAATGGAAGGATCCTCTCGGGGTCATCAAGGCATATAAGGCCGTAAAGAGAAAGGTCGACTGCCAGCTTGTGCTCTTGGGAAGCATGGCCACAGATGATCCTGAAGGCCAGGAGATCTACAATAAGGTCGTCAAGATGACAAATGGTGATAAGGATATACATGTCGTCAACTTCGAGAGCGACATCCTGGTCAATGCTGTGCAGAGGGCATCTTCGGTGGTAATCCAGAAATCTTTAAGAGAGGGTTTTGGGCTTACTGTCAGCGAGGCATTGCTGAAAGGCACACCGGTAGTTGCGGGCAATGTAGGAGGGATAAGCCTGCAGGTAAGGAACGGCTATAATGGATACCTATGCAATTCGATCAGCAGCTGTGCAAGAGGAGTTGTCAAGATACTTGAG
>CAYNQH010000292.1:0-1573 GCA_964399255.1 uncultured Methanosarcinales archaeon
CTGACAAATCCAGGTACTCTATTGGTTACATTCTCAAGGATAAGGGAACAATAAAGCCCGTCTTCAGTTATATCAAATCCCTTAAATTTAGGAAAAATGTCTGAAAGCTCTCCAAACGACGGGAGGGTGTAGATCTTATGCTCTATACCTATCCTAGGCATAGAATCAAACTTGAGAGCGTTCTCTTCATTTACCAGGACCCCAAGTCCGGTGTGGCCCCTCCTTATCTCAAAATCATGAGGCATCAGATTGATCCTGTCTATATTCCTCTCTAACCATCCATCTATATAATCTCTATCAAGACCTATCTTGGACAGTATCTGCCTCAAGAATTCCTTGTTCTTTGAGACTAACAGACCTCCATGATAATTCGCATCAACTATGCTGTCACCTTCTGCAAGAACCAAGAATATCCTCTCTGATCCGGCAGTTCTCCTTGTGAACTCGTCATCAGGCTCAGTTAATGTGAGTTCAGCATCCAAAATGGAAGGACCTGCACCAAAATTCCTGAAGTCGAGCTTACCTATGGCCTTCTTTGCCATATAGACTGAGACCCCATCTGGCTCAGGGAAGAGGTAAGCTACAGGCCGCCTATGGGTGATCTTATACAAGGCCCCTTGCAATAGCGTATGCCCCCCTACATCCCCCCTATCTGGATCCATAGAGGTTATCGCCGAGTCATCACTTTCCCATTGCATCCAATTGAGGATATTTATGCCTAATCTATCCTTATTATAATTCCTGAAAAGGCCTAGGTTGAACCAGCTAGGGTCAATGTCTATAGTCGGCATTATATGAACCTCCCTTCCTTAAGAGATTCTTCTATCTTATGCTGATAATACTGCCTGTTCTCATACTTCACAGGACTCATAAGATCTCTCTTCTTCATCACAGAATGACGCAGGACAAGCTGCTTGAGCCATACTGTGCGGAGCAGGTTCTCATTAGTGTATGTCATGCCTCCTTTCCATTTGATAAATTCTTGGTCATGCTCACTTCTCAGTCCAATATACTTTTTGACTAGGTTAGAGAAATCATCAAAATCAAACCCAAAATCTGCGTCTGAAGCATAAAAGGCTATATCCTCCACCTCAAGGCCCTTGCCAACACATGAAAAGTCGGCTTTGTAGCCTCTATAGATATTTTCCTTCTTCCAGTCACCATCTATAATGGATAAAGAGCCAGGAAAGTGAAGCTTGCTTATCAGTGAGAGGCAGTGGTCAATTATCCCTATGTAATCCTTATTCCTAATAGATGTCTTGACAAACCGGTTATATGCTTCTCCTTTATCGTTTATCCCAGGATCATCTGCAGTCTTATGGTGAGGATTGCCATGCATGTCTTCATAGCCTGCAAAACCTACTGACATTATGAACTCTTCGCCAAAACTTAAGGCAGACTTATGGAATAACCCTAGGAGGTATAGTGAGTATTCAATGCTATCTTCTATCCCTGACCTCCACTTAGCATCAGGCCTAGTGTCAAGGTTCTTCATACCCAGAACCCCAACTTCTCCCATCTTGAAATAGCTTTTTTCAGGGAATCTCGGGACAAGGAGGAAAGGACAGAATTT
>CAYNQH010000293.1:0-1569 GCA_964399255.1 uncultured Methanosarcinales archaeon
TGGACAAGCCTGAACAGTCTTCTTTCAGGACTCCTGACAAAGCTTATCGTTGCTTTAGTCATCATCTTCGTAGGGTTCATAATAGGGAGGATACTAAATAAGATAATAGTAAGGTTTCTCCATGAGATAAGCCTTAACAAGATAATCAAGAAATCCACAGATGTGGATATGGACCTCGAGACCTTAACAGGCAACCTTTCCATGTACTTTGTCTATTTCATAGCCTGTATAATGGCCCTGAACCAGCTAGGCCTTACTACTACCATCCTGAACATGATCTCAGGAGCTATAATAGTCATAATAATAATCTCTGTATTCCTCGCACTGAAGGATTTCATCCCTAACATCTTCGCAGGATTCTTCATATACAGGAAGAAGTTCATCAAGGTCGGCGATGTTATAAAGTTCAAGGGGATAGAGGGAGAGATAATAAAGATAGACCTTCTTGAGACAAAAGTAGAGACCAGCAACAAGGATCTCCTGCTTATACCTAATGCTGCCCTGACCAAGACAGAGGTCATCAAGGTCAGAGGCGCAGAGATAGAAAAAAGGAAGAATAAGAACAAGAAGAATTCACAATAAGAAAGCCTAATATTCTGATTACCTGGCTAATTCTCTATAAGCGCTGATTCAAGAAGGCTGGATATGTTGATTATCTGGGTCCTGGTAAAAGGAAGTATGTTAGTGTCTTCAGATATCTCCTCAAGCTCATGCAGTGACTTATTGATCTTTATAGACATCTCTGTATCTTCATCAAGGATGAACCTGACATTCTTTATCCTCTCTTTTATGTTCCTAGGGACGGTGTTGTCTTCCTGGATCTCTGTCAAAGCTTCAACAACCTGTTTGAGAATGTCTAGATCTTCATCTTCCATGTTTACCTGCTCCGATTATTTAGATTTCATCTCTTTAAGGACTTCTTCCTGCATCTTGGTGGCTTTCTGTTTTATGCTAGCCTCCTGCTTCTCGACGCTCTTTATCCTTAGCTCTGCTATATCCTTCTTCTTCTGAAGATCATTCTTAAGGTCTTCCCTGCTGGAAGCAACCATTATGTTGCCTACTATCTTATAGGCGTTCTCTGTCTTCTCGATCTCTGAAAGAGCAGATTCTATCTCCATGAGCTGGCTCTGAAAGCTCTGTTTCTGCATCAAGAAATTCTGCATGCTCTGTTCAATAAGCTGCAACTCATGTATCTTCGCCTGAGTCTCTTTAGATTCCATATTCATATATTCCTCATCTTATCATATACAAGCAGTAGCTGCGAGATCGAATTGAGTGTTGCTCTCAAGGCAGTTGCATCCTTGGCCTTGGCTATAAGCTTAAGCTTCTTGCCTGTTTTCTTTATCTCAAGAGATGTCCTGTCCCTCTCTGATGCCTCGGTTATCAGGCATTCATATATCCGGTCAATATCTTCTGTAATCTCGACCTGGACCTTTATCATCTTGCCTTGATGTGTGTGACAGCTGATCTAGGCTTGAAAAGCATCTTTGAACCGCAATAAGGGCATCTTATCCTCTTTCTGAGATATTCAGGACTGACCTTCTTATTGCAATCAAAACATTTGTATTC
>CAYNQH010000294.1:0-1566 GCA_964399255.1 uncultured Methanosarcinales archaeon
CTGCCTTCTTCATTCTAGTTTCCTATCACTATGCCATATTTTGGTTGTATCTCTAAAGGTTTCATTTTCTCTCTCACTAAAACAATTTGCCTACTTCTGCCCTCTCTCTTTAAGTATCTGATAATGCTGCCTTAATCTCTTGATGCTTTGGGGTGTGTCTGTATTTTGTAAGCCTATAGTATCCCACATCTTCTGCGCTTCTTCCTCAAGCCTGCTCTCCTCTATGAAATGGATCTCTTCGTGAGGCTCAAAATTCAGGTTAATTACCTTTTTTTGGCCCATATAATCATAAACTAGATCAACATTTAACGTGCCGTCTCTTGAAAGGTGCTTCTGGCCAACAACCTTGCCTAGATCTCCCTCTAAGGTCCCTGTGAAATTCGGATAGTACACTATTCCATACATTCCAACATAGTTATTATTATCTGCCATGATATCCTCCAATAGAATCAGCTCTTTTTAAGGCAGGTTATAATAGGTCAATTATAAATATTTCGGTAGATTTTTAAAAAGATTTAAAAACTAGGGAAACATAAGATTCTATATGAAGATTCTCATGCTCGGCAACAGGGCTTTGGATGACCTGCTTAATGTTGAGGAAAAAGACCTTCGGTATGTCCTCCCTAACATATTCCATGGCATAACTCTGAATGGGCATGTTGACTGCACAGGGCTTTCCCGTCTTGAACAGAAAAGGCTTAAGAATTTCCTAAGGATCTACAGGATAGTCCATTCTTCAGGCCATGATTTCAGCTCTACATGCCATTATCCTAGATTCATCGAGGAGCTTGACAGGCAGGATCCTGATGCGATAGTGGTCTACAAGGTGATTGACTGGAAAAGATATTTCCTGGATCTTGATTATAATGAGAAGGTGAGGCAGATATACAGCAATGTCTTAGAGAGCCATCTCGGCATGCTGATGCCTGAAGCCCATGAGATAATCTCAGCGAGGGCAAAGCAGCCTAAGGTCATAATACTTGAGCCCGATCTTTCTCAGAGGCTTTCTGACAAGTATATCATGCATCGCTCAATAAGAGAAAGCCAGATAGTAGCAAAGGTCAAGAAGAGATTTCCTGGCTGGAAGTACAGCACTGATAAGCCTATAGAGAATGTGACGCAGTCACTTGAGCATCTCTCTGATCTCTAGTGTCTTGCTTGCCTCTTCTTTTACCCTCCTCTCGAAATCTGTCTTTGTCTCTCCTTCCTCTTTCTCTGCGCTCAGCACCTTTATAAGATCTCTTACGATCTTCTCTTCCTTCTCAGGGCCCATTCCTTCTATCTTCTTCTGGCCGAGGTGCTCTCTTATGAGAGAGTCTTCTATCTCGTCGACAGAATCGCTCTGCACCTTAACCTCTTCAAATTCCTGGGTCTTTAGGAGGGAGGAAGACTTCATGACGAAGTATGCAGACTTTGAGTATATCTCTGCGAATATATCCCTGAAGTTTATCTCTGATGCCTTGCCATGCTTCAGTGTGCCTTTAAGCCTTATAGTGACTATGGTGTTGTTGAACTCTTTCTTCTTTATCTTCTCATATATCTCCTGCTCAACTTCCTGAGGGGACT
>CAYNQH010000295.1:0-1564 GCA_964399255.1 uncultured Methanosarcinales archaeon
AACAAAGGGTAAAGGAAACCAAGGCCCTGTCAAGAGATTCGGTGTCAAGATAAGGAACCATAAGGCAGAGAAGACAAAAAGAGGCCCTGGTTCTATATGCGGCGGATGGAAAGCGCAAGGCCATATGATGTATAGGGTGGCTCACTCCGGACAGATGGGATTCCATACAAGGACTGAGCACAACAAGCAGATACTCAAGATAAGCAACAATCCTGAAGAGGTCAATCCGAAAGGAGGCTTCGTAAGATACGGAGTGCTGAAGGCAAACTATGTCCTGCTTAAAGGATCTATACCTGGGCCTAGGAAGAGGGTCATAAGGTTCAACCTGGGAATAAGGCAGAACAAGGGAATGATGCCTGAAGCGCCATCTATACAATACATAAGCACAGAATCAAGGCAGAAGAGATAAAACATGAAAGTCAAGATATTAAGCACAGCAAAGATAGAGAAAGGCAATGTAGAGCTGCCAGTCCAGTTCAAAGAGCTGATCAGGCCTGACCTCGTGAAGAGGGCTGTCGAAGCAGTACAGAGCAAGAACTATCAGCCTTATGGCTCCCACCCTGAAGCAGGAATGAGAGCTAGCGCAAAGCTGTCAAGAAGAAGGCATGATTACAGAGGATCATACGGGTTCGGGATATCAAGAGTGCCAAGAAAGATCCTTTCCAGAAGAGGAACAAGGTTCTCCTGGGTAGGTGCTGTAGCTCCTGGAACAGTAAGCGGAAGGCGCGCACATCCTCCAAAGGCAGAGAAGATCTGGGAGAAGAAGATCAATAAGAAAGAGAGAAGGAAGGCAATAAGGAGCGCGATAGCAGCTACAGTAGTGAAGGAGCTGGTATCTGAAAGAGGCCATGTCCTGCCTGATAACTATCCATTCATCATAGAAGACAAGATAGAAAGCATGACCAAGACAAAGGATGTCAAGGAATGCCTTACAAAACTAGGATTCAAAGGAGACCTTGAAAGGACACAGGAGAAATCCATAAGGTCAGGAAAGGGAAAGACGAGAGGAAGAAAATACAGGAAGAAGAAAGGCCTGCTCATAGTCGTATCAAAAGAATGCCAATTGATTAAGTCAGCCAATAATATTCCAGGAATAGACATACAAGTAGTAAGCAGCCTGAACGCAGAACTGCTTGCACCTGGAGGGAACATAGGAAGGATGACATTGTACACTGAAGGAGCTATCGCAAGACTCTCTAATGAGAAGCTTTTCACAGAAGAGTACAAAGGACCTAAAACAGAAAATCCTAAGAAAGCTGGCGCAAAGGCAGAAGAGAAACCAAAAGCAGCTAAGAAAGAGAATAAGAAAACTCAAGAGAAAAAGCCGGTTAAAGAAGAGAAAAGCACTAAGAAGAAAGCTCCAGCTAAAAAGACTAAATCCAAATAAATGACCAAGATGGAAAAACAAAACGTCATCAAGCATCCGCTATCGACTGAAAAATCGATAAGGCTCATGGAATCCGAGAACAAGCTTATCTTTGTAGTAGATTTCAAGGCTAACAAGCAGGATATCAAGAAAGCTATAGAAGAGACATTAAAAGTCAAGGTAGAGAAAGTAAACACA
>CAYNQH010000296.1:0-1534 GCA_964399255.1 uncultured Methanosarcinales archaeon
GTTAAGTATCTTCAATATCACTGTCCATTCTGTGATGCTCTTGTCAAGCTCACCATCATTGAAATGTTCTCCGAGCTTTTCCTTTATCAGCTTAAGGTTGCCTATTATGTAGAGTGTCTGGAGCTTGAAGAAATCTATATCCTCTTTGCTCAGGGTCTTTGTTCTGTCCCACATCTTCTGGTTGTACTCTATATGCCTCTTTATCTCTTCTTCACCTTTTGTCACTACATCTGAAGATACTCGGAAAAACTTCTCTATCATATGCTTCTCCTTTTCCATAAGATCCTTCTCCTTCTTCTGGATCTCACGGATGCTGTCTTTGGTTATAAGTCCCATCATATCACCTTAGATTATCTGTTACTTCCATAGTCTTGTCTATCATATGGCTTTCACGCCTATAATGGTTGACAACTTCCTGTTTTGTCCTTAATCTTGCCCTTATCTTATCAGGTATGATGAAAGGCTCTCTGTGGCTATCAGCTTTCTTGGCTTCTTTCTTCAGGCTCTCTACCTCATGCTCTATCTTGATCTGCTCTTTTATGTACTTTTTTATGTAAAATAGGTAGTTACTTATCCTGTCTATGCTTGGCTTAAGTGATTCCTGGGTCCTTATCCACTCCCAGCTGTCTGCCTTCAGGCTCTCTTTATCTAAACTGTTCTCTATGAACAGCAGCTCCTTCTTTACCTCGCCCCATAGCACGACTTCCCAGAGCTCATACTCGTTTATCTTGTATCTCATCCTGTCATGTATCTCACACTTTTCCTGGATATGGTCGATAAGTTCCTGCACTATCGCCCTCAGCTTCTTGAAGCTCTGAGTCCCGAAGAATCTCTCATTATCGGCGAAATGGTCCAGCCGCTTCTTAGGGCTGTTGGTTATATCCTTCATCCACAGCATCAGTTTATCACCTCTATGCCTGCGAATTCCTGCTTATGCCCTTCTTTGACCTTAGACTCTTTTACCATCTCCGAGAAAAGAGGTATCTTTATAGGTGTGGCGAAACGCGCGAAGTTAGATGAGATTATAGCCTCTCCCTTGTCCAGCGAGGCGATGTTCCTGTTGTCTGCACTAAGGTCTTGGGAGGCGCTGTCTATTATAGCCTGCCTTTCAGGAGCCATCTCCAGGCCGAGTATTATCTTTGTGTTCATGTTCGCCAGTATCTGCCTAGGTATCAATGAAGGGAGCTGGGTTATCGCAGTAAGGCCGACCTTGAACTTCCTGCCTTCTCTTGCTATTGTCGCGAATATGTTCGAGCCTTTCTCAAGCACTTCCTTGCCCAGGACTCTTGGCGCCTATTCAAGGACTATAGACACGACAGGCTTGAACTTCAGCTCTCCGTTATACTTGAACCGTTTATACCTTGAAAGCACCTCTGTTGCTATCAATGACCCTATCAGGATCTCGACAGGCCCTGAAAAACTTGATGTGTCTACAACTACTGTCTTTGCATCTTCAAGCTTCTTCTTGAAGCTCTAGTGTTCGACGATAAATTCCAGGAAATCATTGAATTTAATTGTTTTTTTCATTTTCGTC
>CAYNQH010000297.1:0-1522 GCA_964399255.1 uncultured Methanosarcinales archaeon
CTGAAGAATGCTTGACCAGGCATAGACCTAACTTTGAAAAGTATAATCCTGTCCGTGAAAAAGCTATGGGTGGCGATGAAAAGGCAGCTGCAATTTTGGATGATCTGGCAGGAGTTCCTGCAAGAGGTTGGGATTCGATCGCATTCTTCGTTGAAAAGGAGAGGGAGTTTGATGGAAGATTAGGGAAGAAAGAAAGAAGAACACACTATCCGATCTCGCAAGGATATTGCAATATGCTCGGCATGCCAGACAATGCGCATCCAAGCTATGTCAAGGCAGGCATTGAGATAGCGCATCAGATCATGATGAATCCTGAGGAGCAAGAAGAATCAAAAAAGAACGCAAAGAGATTCCTCAAAAGATGGCAGAAACCTATCAAGTATAATAACAAGAATTATGATGTGCAGCCTATCCGAGAAAGAGAAGCGATAAAACTGTTCCTAGGGCAATATTGGGATGTTAAGATTAAGAGCAAGGACGGAAATCTTGACCCATTGACAGATTTCATCGATGAAGTCTTGGAAGAAGGTATAACTATAGGGTTGAAGGCTAATACAGGATATGGTTTCCAAAGAAGGATTAGGGAATATTACCTTAGTGAGGTTGAAGCATCACTTCTTGGAAGATGGAATATATCTGCACAGCCTAAAGGTTATAATGAGTTCAAGAAGAAATATGAAGGTAAGGAGTTTAGAGAATGGCCCGCTCCTGAAGAATTCGGTAAATTAGAATATCATGGAACTCCGGGTCTTTCAGGATTGAGAACTGTCCGCACCCCTAAAGGGATAGTACCTCTTCACTTTGTTCATGCGATGAGCGTTCAGGGTGTTTTTTATTCAGAAAATGTGAAACCATATAGCAGGAAAGAAGAATATGACACTACAGATGATCCTGCAAGGACTTTAGCTCTTTGCATACTTGAACAGGGGTTTTATATTGCAGGAAAAGCTGTTGAAAAGAAAGAATCTAAAAGAAAATCTTAACCAGGCATCTCATACCTGAGGAGGGCTGCTATCTTACCTATATCTCTCAGCTGCACGCCCTCTCTTGTCTCTGTAGATATGATCTGGACCTCTGTGTTGAACTCCTGTGCCTTTTCCTCGAACGATTCTATCTTGTCATCGTCGAGCTGCTCTGAAAGGAGCAATACTTCGATAGCGCCCATCTGCAATGCTCTCTGGACTTCTGCTTCTCCGTATGCGACAAGATTAGGTTTTGTAGAAAGCAGCCTGAAGAACTTCTCCATCACCTGCTTTTCTGCCATGATCTCTTCATTAGCAAGTATGTCCTGGCTCTTGTCGAGGAGCTCCTGCAGCCCGAACTCTTCTGTATAGCTCAGATCTTTTATCGCGATTATCTTCTGCCTGACCTGGTCTGTTATATATCCTCCTTCTACAAAGTCATACTTTGTAGGTCCCGGCCCTCCGACTATTATGCCTTTCAGCTCCTTGTTCATGAGGAACTGGTCTTTCATATAGTCTGCGACTTTATAAATGACTTCTTTTTTCAGTTCTTCATGGAC
>CAYNQH010000298.1:0-1506 GCA_964399255.1 uncultured Methanosarcinales archaeon
TAGGAAAAAACCTAAGGCTATGAATGTCGTGAGCAGGATAGAGGTCTGGATGTTTGAGAAGAGATAGGCTATTAGCATCCCTATAAACACAAAAAGAAGCACCAGGACTACAGACACAACAATACCATTAGGGAGGTTTGATCCTATATCCACCCCCAGCTTGAACTGAGCCACAAGAAGAAGGACTCCAACCTGGAAAGATACGACTAAAAAGTTAGTTATTATAAGGCCTATTATGAAAATGACATCGTCGATAGGTGCGAGAATATTCCGGACATAAGCCTTGCTGTTTATCTCAAGCAGAGAGACTATATTAGAGAATAATAAGCTTATGAATATTATTATCGTAGCGAGCAGGATAGAGAAAGACATCTGTATGCTGCTCAGGTCCTTGACCAGCTCTATAAAGCTCTGTGTGATCGGCTTTACAAGCTTTGAAGCTATATCTGGATTTATGTCAAGGAAACCCTGCATCCTTTGTTTCAGGTCTGCAGTCACAAGGTCTATCTCAGCTATGCTATTGTCTATCAGTTCTATATACCTATCAGAACGTGCTATCTCCTCATCAAGGAGGATCTTTATCCCGTCTATCTCATAGACTCCCTCGTCAAAAGCATCAAGATAGCTGAATATCTCTCTCCTTCCTTCTTGAGTCCCTGCAATCACCTTGTCTATAGACGCTATTGAAGAATCGATAGTTCCGGCAAGTATCATAGTGGCTATACCCATATCAAGCAAGGCCGCATCTCCTCTCAGGGAATGGTTAAGCTCCTCTTCAACCCCCTCAATAAGGCTTAGGTTAAGGCTTTCAAGCCCTTTCTTAAAGCTTGAAAGGTCTGCCCTTAGGGTCTCTAATGAAGACCTCAATGAAACAAGATCAGTCTCCATCCCTGTGAAACTCTCATTGAAGGAATCCTTATAATCATCAACTTTTGCTTGGACTGCCTTAAGCTCATAATATTTTGGAAGGAAAGATTCTCTCGTCTCTATCAGTTTCTGCTTCCTTTCCTGCAGGTCTTCCCTTATCTCTGCAGCCCTATCCCTTATCTTATCAACATCATCTATCCCCTGGTTAAGGAAATTGACAAGAGATTGTATTCCTGTTATCACATTCTGGACAGATGCGAAGCTTATCTCCTCTGCCCTAACTCCAAAGAAGTCCTTCAGATGCTGGACCAGGAGGTTTGTAACCTGTTTCCTGGTGTTATCATAATAGAATGTTACCTCAACAGAAGGGAGTTCTGTAAGCCCTTTTTCATTGATCTCTCCCTGAAATTCCAGGCAAAGGTGGGTCTTTGAAAGCACCATGTCAAATAGGCACGGAGCTACCCCATCATACTCTATGACCTCTGCGAAAGAGCTTACATTCTGGACAAAAGCCCTTGTCGAAGCGTTGCTTATCACACCTATCTTTATATCATGCAGCTCCTCCCCGCTGAATGCGTATCCTACAATCATTATCAACCGGAGAGGCGCGATGACCAGGAGGGAGAGCGAAGCCATATT
>CAYNQH010000299.1:0-1501 GCA_964399255.1 uncultured Methanosarcinales archaeon
TTATATTATCATATTTTTCCAATATCTTCCCTTCTTTTCTTTTTTTAATGTCTTAATAGTTTAAGGTTTTGATTTAGTTATATCTGTATAGATATTCATATTTAAACCTTTTTAATGCTTTTGAGATTCGATCATAAGATATGATCTAATAAATTTTATTACTCCTATAAAGTGATATCTTTTCGAAAGTTTTATAAAACCATATTCTTTTTCTCATACAGATGTCCATGATGAGCTGTTATGATCCCCTAAATGTAAATATGATTCCAGAACCTGATCCTGCAATAGTTGTTCCTAAAAGCCTTGTGAGGCTCAGCAAGCAGTGGCCGACACTTGTCGGAAGGGTTCATGGCCTGACAGATGATCTAGAGAATATGTTCAGGTTTGGGCATAATGTAGATTATGACCCTTACCTCCAGAGGTATACCTTAGGAGGCTCTGCTAAGGGAGGAGATACGATCATGAGGTCTCCTGTCACAGAGGAGGCTTACCTAACTTATCTTTCATGGAAATCTATCGAATGCATCTCTCCTGTAGGCTCAGATAGTGAGTCTGCTGCCTCTTTCAGGAGCCTTGAGGAATTTCTAATTGAGGAAGGTGTTGAGCTTAAGAAAAAGGAGGGCCTCAGCATCAGCGTAAGATTGGGCAGTGCAGCAAGATTCTCAGAGGGTCTTTTAAGGTTGCTCCCTAGGTCATTCTTTGGACAGAATGTTTTGAAGTCAATCTTCCTAGGCTCATCAAGACATGGCGCAGCTCTTGGCAGCGCATATGAAGATGGTAAGGTCATGATCTATAGCTTCCTGCTTCGCACGGCAAAGAAGACTTTTGCAGGCCTTTTCATGCACGAGCTAGGCCATGCTTTCCAGGATATCCTAAAGTCAGGAGGCAATGGGGATATGAAAACTATCTCTGAAGCGCATAAGATCATATCGCATCATAATTCATTTTATGGGACTTCCTTCTGGGGAGATAGGCAGAGCAGGAAACAGTACCAGCAGAATTATAGCGAGTTCATCCCTGAGATGTTCATGGTCTATGTGACGCAAGGCGATGCATTAAGAAGGCATATAAACCATAAGGAGGATCCTGAGCTGAGAGAGGCTTACGCAGCTGTATATAGGATATTTAAGAATAAACTAGGTGTAGAATACAGCAGGGAAAGGAATTAGGCTATCCTTGGTACTCTTCTTACCAATAAGCAGGCCTGCCTGGCTATATCGCAGAAACCTTTATAAATAACTCCCTAATCCTTACCTTATACCAATGGCTGAGGCCTGCTATATGCAGCAACCTCGGGAGGAAAACAAGATGGTAGAATTTAAATTGGTCATTTCTGACCCAAAGACGGGCAAATCTTATCAGAGAGAAGTCAAAGACGACTTGGCTAAGCCTTTTTTAGGAAGGAAGATAGGTGATGTTGTAAAAGGAGAGACTATTGACCTTACAGGATATGAGTTTGAGGTCAGAGGAGGCTCTGACTATTGCGGTTTTCCCATGAGAA